>JAFGIB010000259.1 GCA_016929805.1 Deltaproteobacteria bacterium
TGGGTTACGGTTTTGCGGGGGACAAGCCCCCGCGCTACGAGGTTTTTCGCTGTTATTTATGGTTAACGCCTATGGCCCCTGCCCGTGCCCCTGCCAGAGTAACTTTTTTTTGATAATAGGCTTAGGGTCAGCAACACGAAGCGAGAGCGTTAGAGATAATGGATTTTAGATCGAGGCGGTTGTTGAAGGCTTCGATCAAAAAAGAAAATGCTAATGATTTCAACGCGATTGTGCGACACATGGTAGGTTCTCAAAAAGTGGTGGCGAGTAGATGTAGATTACCGAGAGGAACTCAACGTGCCCCTGCCCGTGCCCGCTTTTTTCAACCGCGATAACTTCCCTTACGTGCTGCAATCGTGCTGAAATCACTACCTTTCTCATTTTTGAGTTACTTGGGCATGGGCATGGGCATGGGCAAGTTGATCTCCTTTCAGGTATCTTCATCTGCTCGCCACGACTTTTTGAGAACGTACATGGATTGGTTCTAACGCATATTTGGTGACGCGTAGATCGGCTTGCGGAGCTCGAACGCGACCGCTATGAGCAGACGGCGCGCGGCCGATCAAAAGAATCATGCGAGCAATTCGCCTAAAAAATGCCAGAACCAATAACCTTCAAGATGTCAGCCTGGAGATCGAGCCCGGGACGCTTTTAGTGGTTGTCGGTCCGTCGGGCGCGGGAAAGTCTTCGCTCGCATTCAGCACCCTCTACGCCGAGGGACAGCGGCGCTACGTTGAGAGCTTCAGCGCTTACGCCAGGCAGTTTTTAGAGCGCCTGCCGCGGCCGCCGGTCGAGAGACTCGATCCGGTGCCGGCGGCGATCGCCGTCGACCGGCAGTCGCCCGTACGAACCAGCCGCGCCACGGTAGGGTCGATGACCGAGGTGACCGAGTACGCCAAGGAGCTGTGGGCCCATTTCTCAGCGCTCCACTGCCCGCGGTGTGGCGCTGAGGTGCGCGAGGAGACGCCGGATTCGGCGGTAGAGAAAATTCTCAGCAGCGCTTCCGGTCAAAAGTCGGTGGTCAGCTATCCGGTCGAGATAGCGGACGCCGAGCGGTTTTTCGTTTTGCGCGAGTCGCTGGTTGGAGAGGGTTACCGCCGAGTCTGGGACGGCGAGGCGGTACGCGATCTAGACGAGGCTTCTCCCGCCAGCGTATTGCGGCCGGCGCGGCCTGGAGAGAATCATCAGAACGGTTCTGAGGCGCTGATGTACGTGGTCGCCGACCGCGTCGTGGTCAACGAGAACCAAAGGTCGCGTCTGGTGCAAGCGCTGGAGGTTTGCTTTGAGCGGGGACAGGGCCGAGCGCTGATTTCGCTTCTGGACGGTAAGAGCTATCGCTTTTCGCGCGAGCTGCGCTGCGACACTTGCCAGCGCGTTTTTAAACGCCCGACGCGCGGCGAGTTTTCCTACAACAGTCCGCTGGGCGCTTGTGAAGCCTGCAAGGGATTTGGTCGAACCATCGAGGTGGACTGGGACAAGGTCATTTCTGATCCGACGCGGTCGTTGCGCCAGGGCGCGATTCGACCCTGGTCCGGGAAAGCCGCGGCATGGGAGCGCCGCAGGTTGGTCAAGCATTGCGAAAAGGCCGGTATTGATCTGGATCGGCCCTTTCAAGAGCTTTCGGAAGCGGAGCGAGAATTCATTATCGAGGGCGACGGCAGCAAATCGTGGCGCGGCTGGTTCGGGGTGCGCCGCTGGTTTCGCTGGCTGGAGAAGAACCGCTCTTATAAGATGCACGTTCGGGTCTTTCTCTCGCGCTATCGAAAATACGAGACCTGCAGCGCCTGCGGCGGGGCGCGCCTTAAGCCCGAATCGCTTTGGTGGAAGCTGCAAGGTTTGTCGCTCGGGCAGTTTTACGCGCTCAGCGCCGAGCAAGCGTTGGGGTTTATCGAGTCTGTTATGGCTCACGGCGGCAAGGGCGCGGAAGCGAACTCGCGGACGAAAGAGCGAGCGCCGCGAGCGCCTGGACCCGATGCAACGCCGCTTGATCCAAAAGCCGTCAACCGCGCTTTCGCCGCGGAAGGCGAATCGGAGCGAGCCGATAGTGAACCTCGAGCGGTCGACGTCGAGCGTCAGGCGGGCCAGCTTTTAAGCGAGTTGCTCGGCCGTTTGCGCGCGCTTTGCGACGTTGGACTAGGTTATTTGACGTTGGACCGCGCCGCGCGCACGCTCTCGGGCGGAGAGCTGCAGCGCGTGGCTCTCACCGCCGCGCTCGGTGCCAAGTTGACGGGCGCCATGTTCGTTTTGGAGGAGCCGAGCACGGGGCTGCATCCGGCCGATGTCGATAGGCTGTTTTACGTGGTTCGAGCGCTCACCCCTCGGGGCAATGTCGCGCTGGTCGTGGACAACGATCCGGTCTTTATTCGAGGGGCGGACCGCGTGGTCGAGCTCGGGCCGGGGGCCGGCTCAGCGGGTGGTCGCGTGGTTTTCGACGGCGCGCCGGAGCAACTGCTCAACGCCGGCACGCTGACCTCTCGCTGGCTGACCGAGGCGAGGCGCCGGGGTCGCTCGCGGCGGAAAATAACGGGTTGGCTACGTCTGCGCGGCGCACGCGGAAACAACCTTAAGTCGATCGATCTCGCGGTTCCGCTCGGAGTTATGACCTGTGTCACGGGCGTGAGCGGCTCGGGTAAAAGCTCGCTCGTTCTAGACACGTTGTTGCCCGCGGTGGAGAGGGCGCTCGGCGACAGCACTCGGCACCCGTTGGCCTTTGACTCGCTTGAAGGGTTTGAAACGCTGGACGCCGTTATCGGTGTTGATCAGGCGCCGCTGTCGCGTACCTCGCGCGGCAATCCCGCGACCTACGTGGGCGCGTGGGAAGCGATACGAAAGCTGTTCGCCAAGGCCGAGCTCAGCCGCGAGCGCGGTTACAACGCCGGTTATTTTTCCTTCAACGTTACTGGCGGGCGTTGCGAAGCGTGTAAAGGCGAGGGATTCGAGCGCGTGGAGATGCAGTTTCTCGCGGATTTGACCTTTTCCTGCCCGCAGTGCGCGGGGCGGCGTTTCATCGGACCGGTGTTGGACGTGAGGGTTCGCGGAAAGTCGATCGCCGAGATTTTAGAGCTGACGGCGGAACAAGCCGCGGAGCTGTTCGGGGAGGATCGAGAGGTTCAAAAGCGACTGACGCCGCTTTTACAGATCGGGCTCGGCTACCTCAGATTGGGGCAGCCGCTGAGCACGTTAAGCGGCGGCGAGTCTCAGCGTTTGAAGCTGGCCGCGGCATTGGGGCGGACCACGCGCGGCGCGTTGCTGGTGTTGGACGAGCCGACCGCGGGGTTGCATCCCGCGGATGTCGAGCCGTTGATGCGGGCACTCGCGGGATTGGTGGACGCCGGTAACAGCGTGCTTTTGGTGGAGCACGATATGACGGTGGCCGCGGCCGCGGACCACGTGATCGACCTCGGCCCCGGCGCCGGAGAGCGCGGCGGCGAGCTGGTCGCGCAAGGTGCGCCTGAGCAGCTCGCGCGCGATAGGTCGAGTAAAACAGCGCCGTTTTTAGCGGCCGCGCTCGCCGCCGAGCCGCTCGTGCTTCGCTCGCCCGCTCCCGCGGCGGACAGATCGGTTTCCGATTCACGGGCCATCGAGGTTGTAGGAGCGCGCGAGCACAACCTTCGAGCCGTTGACGTTGAAATCCCGCGTGAAAAGCTCGTTGTGCTCACCGGCCCGAGCGGCAGCGGAAAGAGCACGCTGGCTTTCGACACGCTGTACGCGGAAGGGCAACGTCGTTATCTCGAAACCGTATCCCCCTACGCCCGGCAGTACCTGCCGCAGTTGCCCCGCCCGGCGGTAGACCGCATCATCGGGCTGCCGCCGTGCGTCTCGCTCGAACAGCGGACCACGCACGGAGCTTTCAACTCGACCGTGGCGACGGTAACGGAAATCGCTCACTATCTGCGTTTGCTATTCGCCAGGGTAGGGCTGTTACACTGCCCGAGCTGCGGTTTAGCGATCGCGGCCCGGCAGCCGGCGCTTCTGGCGAAAGATGTTCGCCGGCGCTTCGGCAAGGCGATGCTGAGCGTGCTCAGCCCGGTGGTGAGAGCGACCAAGGGAGCGCATCGCGAGCTCATCAGCCGGGCGCGCGACGAGGGATTCACCGAGGCGCGCATCGACGGCGCGTGGCGCGCTCTTGAGCCCGGAATGAAGCTCGAGCGCTATCAGCAACACGATGTCGATTTGGTCGTGGCGCGGCTCGACGCGGCCTCGTCCGAGCTGCTCGGCGCGATGCGCACGGCGCTCGGGCGCTCGGGCGGCGTGGTGCGGGTGGTGGGTCCGGGCGAGGAGCTGCTTTTGAGCAGCGAACGCGCCTGTCCGGCTTGTGGCAAGGGTTTCGCCGAGCTGGATCCGCGGCTTTTTTCCTTCAACACCAAACAAGGCGCGTGCCCGAGCTGCGAGGGCAGAGGTTTTATAGAGCGTCGCTCAGGTCGAGGCGCGCGTGGCTCGTCGCTTCGTCTTGTATGCGATACATGTCACGGCCGCCGTCTCGGCGGGCTCGCGTTGCACGTTACGCTCGGCGGCCGCACCATCGCCGATATATTGAGCTTGAGCGTAGAGCAAGCGCTGCCGGCGCTGCGGGCGCTCAAGTTGCTCGGGCGCGAGCGTTTGATCGGAGAGCCTCTGCTGAAGGAAATCGAACAACGGCTCGGCTTTCTCGCGCGTATCGGCCTTGGTTACCTGAATCTAGACCGTGCCGCCTTGAGCCTGAGCGGAGGCGAGATGCAGCGTGTACGGCTCGCGGGCCAGCTCGGCAGCGGGCTGACCGGCCTTTTATATGTTCTAGACGAACCGACGATCGGACTGCACGCGCGCGATACGGCGAAATTGCTATCGGCGTTGCGTGCCCTGGTGGGACAGGGTTGCACGGTGCTCGTTGTAGAGCACGACGCTCAAACGATTCGCGCGGCCGATTACCTGGTCGACATGGGACCTGGAGGCGGACCTCACGGCGGCCGCGTGCTCGCGCAAGGATCGCCCGAGCACGTCTTAGGCCACGCGGCTTCGATTACCGGGCGTATGCTGGCCCGAGAGCCGGCGGTTCCGAAACGACGGCGCTCGGTCAAAGAACGGCCGAGGCTAGTGCTGCGAGGCGCGAGCGAGCACAACCTGCGCGATATCGACTTGGAGTTACCGTTGGGATGTTTGGTCGCGGTGACCGGCGTCAGCGGCTCGGGCAAGAGCACGCTCGTGCGCGAGATAATGCTGCGAGCGCTGCGCAAGGCGCTCGGGTTGACCAGCGAGCCGCCGGGAGCTCACCGCGGTATCGAGGGTTTCAGCGCAATTCGCCGCGCGGTCGAAATCGACCAGACGCCCATCGGCAAAACGCCGCGTTCAGTGCCCGCGACCTATGTGGGAGTTTGGGACGAGATCCGAAAGCTCTTTGCCGCGACGCCGCAAGCGAGGGTCAGGGGTTATACGGCGTCCAGGTTTTCGTTCAACGTAGCGGGGGGCCGCTGCGAAAGTTGCGAGGGCCAGGGTGCGATCCTGACCGAGATGTCGTTCTTGCCTCAAGCTTCGGCGCGCTGCGACGCGTGTAACGGCCTGCGCTTCAATCCCGAGACGCTGGAAGTGAGGCTGCACGGGCTGAACGCGGGCGAGCTACTCAAACAGAGCGTGGAGCAGGTCGGGGCGGTTTTATCCGCGGTGCCCAGGGTGCGCCGGCCGCTCAAGTTGTTATCCGAACTCGGCCTCGGCTATCTCGCGCTCGGCCAAGCGTCGAACACGCTCAGCGGTGGAGAAGCCCAGCGTTTGAAGTTGGTAGCCGAGCTTTCGGAATCAGCCGCGGGCCCCACGCTTTACGTCATGGATGAGCCTACCACGGGACTTCATCGCGAGGACGTGGCGCGGCTGATGGCGGTGTTGTCGCAACTCGTTGAGCGCGGCGACACGGTGGTTGTGATCGAGCACCATCCGGACGTGGTCATCGCCGCGGACTGGGTTGTTGATCTCGGACCCGAGGGGGGCGAGGGCGGAGGAACCGTCGTGGCGCAGGGAACGCCTGAACAGATCATGGCGGCGCGTGGCAGCCATACCGGAGCGATGCTGCGCGGGGACAGATTCGACGTTGCAGAAACTCCGTCGGTGTAAACCGCTTTCGCTTGCGAAGAATAGCGAAACGCTAGGCTAAGTGCTCGCGCAAAAATAGTTTTACATTTTTTCGCCCGGATTGGGATGGAGTGTCATCTTACCGATCGAGCGAAACCGCAGGAATATTAGGGATATTTTGAGGATTTCGCGATTGAGGAAATGTGGCAATCCGCGCCCAATATGGGATGAAAAAAGTGAAGTTATTTTTGCGCGAGCCCTAAGCTGCGGTCAAAAAAAGAGTTCCGCGCGCCCTTATTTCATCGCTTTTTTCGCGTTTCCGCTCGACGTCTTTTTAAACGTTAAGATACACGATTCCCAAAAAGATAGGATCCGGGAATCAAATACGTTCAAATACTCAAATGACATTCAAAACCTATCGAAGTACTTTGAGATACCTAAAAAACCACTTCGAGCTTGGCTCTCGCAAAATCAAAACTCGATTAGATTCTTCTCGCTTCTGCGAAGTGGTTGGATTCGGAATACCGCGAATTCTTGGCAAATGGTCGTAAATAAAAAATAAAAGTAAAAGGCGGATAATACAATAAGAATTAAAGCTAATATCGAAAAAATACAGATTGTGACGCATCGATTTGTATTTATGATATTAACTAAGAAGAGTGCCGCATGGTTCGAAACGTAGAATATACTCGTGAGCTCGGCGATTACTTCGACTATGAGCGAATCGAAGAGCGATTCGAAGAGCACGAGACGTAGGTTAGTCCAACGAGTTAGCTCGTTCGTTACGTTTCTGACCTGAAAGGCGCTATAGTGAATGGTGTTTTCTAAAATTTATGAAGTGATCTCCTTCAGATTACTGTCCTATATAAAACAAAAAGGAGCGGTACCCATGTCACATTCGTATCAAGTTTCGCCAATCGAAACGCGTTTATTTTCCTTCAGAGGATGCCTTACCTGGCTAATTGCAGGTGGACTACTCGTGTTTTGTTCGTGCAACAGTGATTCCGACTCGCAGAATAGTAATAACTCAATGACATCAGGCACCGGCGCAAATGGCGGAGCGGGTTTGACCGGAGGAATTGGGCCGAGCGGGGGAACTGGACCAACCGGAGGAATAGAGCCGAGCGGCGGTGCCGGACCGAGCGGTGGTACCGGACCGAGCGGCGGTAGCGGACCGAGCGGCGGTACCGGACCAACCGGAGGGACGGGGCCTACTGGTGGCGTGGGAGGAGGAGAGCCTTTTGACGGCGGCGCGGGCAACGACGGGGGCGGCGGTAGCGGACCGGAAGTCGAGGGCGGTCTAGACGCCAGCGTCGAAGCGACGGCAGGAGCGGGTGGCACTACGCAGACCGATGGCTCGATCCCGCCCGATCATTGTCTCGCCGGCATTACGACTTACAACGCGGACGGTCCGTTCACTTACAATTCCGCGAGGTCCGGCGCTGTTAATTTGTATGTGCCGAATGTACCCGCGGGTTGCAAGATTCCCATGGTCCATCATGCGAACGGTACCGGCGGCAATTGTATGTTTTACGCGACGATACTTCGTCGACTCGCTACCAACGGATTCTTGGCCCTATGCTACGAAAATACGAATACCGGGGCGGGCACCTACGGCATGGACGCTTTCAAAGCCGCGCTGGCCGAGTATCCCGATTTGGCTGACTACCGGTTTGGTTCAACGGGCCACTCGCAAGGTGGCATGGCGGCTTTTAATACTTTGGCGTACGCGGAGAATGAGTGGGGCGATAAAGGAATCTATGCCGCGCTTCCCATGGAGCCCGCGAGCGGTTTCGGCGCAAACCCGAGAGAAGGTTGGCAGACCCTTTACGCTAGTATCAACTCGCCCGTGTTCATGTTCAGCGGTCTGACTACGGACACACTGGTATCTCAGGGCTGGGTGCAGCAGGCCTTCGATGCCCTTGACGATGCCACTGAAGCGTACTTTTATGCAAAAGCAGGAGCGAACCACATCGGTACAATAGGCCGCGACGGAAGCGAAGTCGTCGTTTCTTGGTTCCGATGGAAGCTGCTGGGTGACTCACAAGCGTGCGAGTATTTCAAGGCGATTCCGAACACCGATTCCTCGTGGTCGGTCGTGGATTCGCAAAACGAGAAACCCTGCAAGTGAGAAAAATCGTTTAGGAACTGCTTCTCTAATGGTTGCTTAAAACCGCGATAGTCGTTATCCGGTTCGAGATAGCCGGACGCGGGCTCGCTACCCCGAACCGCAATGACGTCAAGCCCCCTGGGTACGAGGCGACACGGCCCGGGTGCTACAATCGTAAAGCGCGAGATCGTCCGGATCGATTCGGACCCAAACCGACTCCAAGTCGTCGGGCACCTTTCTACTATTTATAAATCCACTGCAGCACAAAGAACAGTCCCACGGCGTAGAGCACGATGACAAGGCATAGATGGACGAAGTGGCGGTAAACCGCGCCCAGTGACACGCCGAAAAACTGGTTTGACAGCAGCAAGCATAGGTGCAGCGGGGAGAGAAGCACGCCGACCATTCCCGAGATCAGGATTAATGTGACATAGGGCAGCGTCGCCCCCGCGTCGGGCGAGGCCTCGACCAGTGGAATCACGATGGGAATCGCGATGCCGGCAAAGGCGGCCGCCAGGCCGGTTATCAACCCGACCAGCACGGGCAAAACCACGGCGATAAGAACCAGGGGCACGTTCGCGGAGACAAGCTCCCCGCTCACGGCTTTGACCGCCCCGCTTTTTTCCAATATGTCCTTGAAGATCAGGATGGCCGCGATCAGATAGGCCATCTCGTATATCTGAGGATTTCTCAGGTTCTCGACCATCGCGGTGCGGGAAAAGCGGTTGCTGCGCCAGACGACACCTACCGCTACGAAAAGCGCCGCGATCAGGCCCAGCTCGCGGGCAATCGATAGATCGGGTAAATAGGCTGAGAGTATGACGCCCGAGATGAGACCCAGGCCGATGGCAGTGAGAACGGGCGTCATCTCCCTGAGAAGGCCGGCGACCCGCCGTCTCCGTTGCTCGCGGTTGAGCGGCGCGAAAGCCTCCGCGGGCCTGAGATCGCGAAGCGAGAAGTATCCGAGCGCGACCGCCAAGAGGGTGACCGGAGCGGTGACCGCGGCCAGCCGCCATAGATTCAGTCCGGCGAGCGCGGTGGTGAGCAGCACGCCGGGGTAGAGCGGCCACCAGTACTCCCAGAGGTGGCGGAACCAGTAGTTGACAAAGCTCAACCGGGCGCCGTCTAAACCGCTACGCCGGCCTATCGCCCGGACCAGCGGCGCGGAAAAGACCGCTCCACCCGGCATGGGCAACAGCCCGATCAGGGCGGGAAAAACGATCAGGTTCAGGCGCGGGTTCGCCACCAGCCCCTGGAACTGGTCGAGCATGCGCCGCATCTGACCGCTCGACTCCATCGCGTTGCTCAGCACAAGAATCAGCGCGACAACCAGCGCCAGGCAGATCGTCTCGGGATCGGTCGCCGAGCTAAAAAGCGATCGGGCGATAGCCGGCGGCGGCATGGCGAAGAGCGCGCTCGCGCCCAGCGACCCGAGCACAAAGCTATTGCCGAGCGATATCTTCTTGCGCATCAATATCAGTATCGCGCCGAAGACCACGACGAGCCTTACGACCGCGGGTATTTCGTCGAGCCATTGCATATCGTTCGCCTGGAAATAGACCGTCGACTCCCGATGTCAATGCGGCGCCGGCCCGGCTTTGGTGCGAATCGCTCGCGATGCGGTTTACCCCGATGGATTTTTTACAACGTTTAGGTCGATACACTCCCTGTTGCTTTTTGTAAAACGAAGCTATAGTAGCTCGCGAATCCCCACCTACTTCGTTGTTTCTTCGTAAATGACCAAAGACCAAGGTCGAGCGGTAGAGCATCGGGCGAGTCGACGCCACTCGCCGGGGCGAGCGCGAGCGCATCAAGGCTTGGCAATAGGCGCGTTCCGTGTCGCGCGGGTGCGGACGGATCGCGATGCGCATGGTCCAGGCGTTCGGCCGCCGCGCCGGGCAGGGACTGCTCGAATCGTTTTGGGCCGCGCGGTGGGCCTACCTTTTTTATCGACCGTGTTGTTTGGGATCGTATTTGTTGTCGCGCTGGCCGCCGCTCGACCGGCGGCGGCGGAAGCCGCTCGCCATGAGGCCGCGAAAGACGTCGAGGCAGAGGTTCGCGCTGGATGGAAGGCGGTCGATCAGAATCGCTTACCCGACGCGCGCCGGCACTTTGAATACGCGCTGGCTCATGCGCCGCCGCGCGCGGACGTTCACGCCGGCATCGGCGAGGTGCTGTTTGGGCTGGGCGAACTAAAGGAGTCCCTAAAGCACTTCGAGCGCGCGGCGGCGCTTGCCCCCGGGCTCGAGCGCGCGCACTTCGGCATCGGCCGCGTTTGCTTGAAACTCTTTGTTCTCTATTGGTATAAGCCGCGCACCAGAGTGGCGTTGCTCGCGCGCGCGGAATCGGAGTTCACGCGTCTTTTAGAGCTAAATCCAAAGCACGAAGGCGCCCGCCAGAGCATGCATTCGGTAAAGCATATACACAAGCTGTTCGGCCGCTCTTTACTCTTTCTACAACTGACCGTCGCGACGCTGTTGGTTCTACTTATAACCGCTGTAACGCTGCGTTTGCGTGCCCGCGGCCTGCCTCGAGCGCGCGCCTTTCTCTGGCCGCTCGTGCTCTTCGCGGTCACGCGGATGGTGTTATTCTCAGCGTTCGCGCTCGCTCCCCATATGCTTTCGGAGGTCAAGCCGCATCCGCGCGCCATCTTGTACGATTCAAACCGCTTCGTGCTCGACAGCGTGGCCGGGCGCTGGGACAGCAATCTTTACTCCGAGGTCGCTTTTTTTAGCTACCGTATGCCGGTGCCCGGTAGTTTTTTTTTATGGGGCACGGTCGGTCAATTTCCGCTTTTACCCGTGCTGCTGCGCTGGCTCGCGTTCGTGCTTGACGACGCTTTTTGGGCCGCCGCGATCATCCCCAACGCCGCGCTTCTGCTCGCGACCCTATTTTTATTCGATTGGTTACGTACCGAGCATGGGCAGCGGCTCGCGATCGGAACGGTATGCGTCCTGCTGGTGCATCCGGCGTCGATGCACGGCTCGGTGCTCTATGCCGAATCGCTGGCGTTGCTCGGCATGGTGGGCGTAGTGCATAGCCTGCAGCGCGGCGCGTACGCGAGCGCCGGGCTATGGGGCGTGTTCGCGGGCCTCGCGCGCTTCAACACCCTTGCGATCGTACCCTGGATGTTGCTGGAAGCCTGGCGTAAACCAGCAGGCCGGTCGCCCGGCTCGCTGCTCGCGCGCATTTCACCGTTGTTCGGGGTCGCGCTATTCATGCTATATCTACAGGTCGAATTCGGCAATGCGTTCGCCTATTTTCACGAGGTCAGCGTAACGCGTTTCGGCGACCGGCCGACGGCCGTGGCGGCCGCCGAGGCGATGGGTCTACTCGCGCACGTTCTCGGGCTCCAGTCAGGACCGTTACGAGGCGGTCCGCTACCGGTATTGCTGTACGCCTTAGCCTGCCTCGTGCTCTATACTTTTATCGTCCTGGCGCTCGCTCGCGCGCGCGACTTCGGCCCGGCCCTATGTGTCGGGTTCGGCATTATTCTCGCCCTCGGATCCAATCTCGCCAGCCAGCCGCGTTACCTCTGGCTGTTGTTCCCGGCGGCAGTCACGCTTGCTCGCGTCGCCGACCGTCCGGTGCTGCGCTATGCTTTACCGGTCGTATCGCTCGTCGCTCTCTTCGTCGCCGCGGCGGCGTACGCTCGCTGGTATTTTATTCCTTAGATTCGTGTTCGAACCGGTGAAAGAAATGAGATGAGCGAGGAGCGTGTCAGACGATATCTAAGGTGGTTGCTCGTCGCGATCGCGACATGCGCGATGGTCAATCTCGCGATCGTCGCTTTTGCACTCTTGAGGGGCGAAAGTCTCGAGACCGCGCTGTCAGCCAGCGGGCTGCGCTGGACGCCCGCGCTCTTGAGGCGGACCGAATCCGATTCCATCAAGCCGATGGCCTCGGCCTACACGAGCCAGAAGAAGCACGGCGATATCTATCGCGTATTGTTGAACTACGGCGTTAAGTTTCAGTATCCGCCCTCTGCTTTATTGCTGATGAAACCGCTGCCCGAGAAGCCGACGGCGCGGGAAATTCTCGATATCTGGGATCTGTTGTCAAAAGCTTCGTTAATCGCGGTTATAATAACGATTATATCCGCGGCCGCGCTTTGGCTGAAGCTTGCGCGGCCAAACCTAACCGGGACGATGAGTTGGAGGAGCGCAAACGCGCTCGGCGCGGTGATCGCAATCGGCGTTTTGGGAGCGACCTATTACCCGCTTACCAAGGGCCACAATTTAGGGCAGATTCAGGTTTACCTCGGCGCGTTTTCCGCCGCGGCGCTTTTGCTGCAGGAGCTCGGGTTGCGCGCTTCGAGCGGCATTTGTCTCGGCCTTTGTTGTTTGATCAAGCCGCAATTCGCGCTGCTCATATTGTGGGCGCTGTTGCGTCGGCAATTTCGCTTTCTAACGGGGTTTAGCCTGATCGTGCTGCTCGGCCTCGGCCTTTCGATCAGCGAGTTCGGACTAAAAAACCACCTCCGGTATCTGGAGGTGTTGCACTATCTGTCGCGGACCGGTGAAAGCTATTGGCCTAACCAGAGTATAAACGGCCTGCTCAATCGCTTTCTCGAAAACGGAAACGCGGTCGATTTCCAACCGTTTGCCTTCGCGCCCTACCATCCGGTCGTTTATTACGCCACCATGGCGAGCAGCGCGCTGATCCTCTTCTTGGCGCTTTTTCTCCCCGCGGCCGCGAGCCTCAAGGGACGCTCGCTCGATCTCGCGGTCATCATGTGCGCGGCGACCATGGCCTCACCCATCGCCTGGGAGCACCACTACGGCGCCTTTTTCCCCATCTACGCGATTGCCCTGGTCGCGGCGATCCAATCTCGCGGCCGCGGTTTTTTACTCTTGGCGAGCTATGCGCTCGTGTCCAATGAGCTACTGCGCCCGGATCTCGTTTTCGCGAATCGTTGGATCGGGATATTGGGCTCGCACATCTTTTTCGGCGCCTTGTTGTTGTTCGGGTTCTTGCTGAGCGTTCGCGCACCAACCGCTCATACAATTTGTAAGTAGATCCGACGCGAGTTTTCTCGGCGGCCGACTCGATTTCAGCGCGTTTTTTTTCGCGGTTGCGGCCGAGCCAGCGAATTGCTCTTTCCAAGCGCCGCGGGCCGCGACTATACCAATACGCCGTGCACACGATTTTGTTTACTGGTTGTAAACGGTTATTTTTAAATAATTACCTTTTCTTTTGGAGAAATTGATCGATTATGTCACATTTTTATCTATGAAGAAAAGCAACGCAGTAAACGTTTTTGAGTATCTAGACTTTAGAAAGTACCTTCGCGACTACTACCAGTACTGCAAGCGCAACGAATATGGTTTCTCGCATCGCGCCTTTTCGCGCAGGGCCGGCTTACGTTCGACGAACTACCTGAAGCTCGTAATGGACGGAGAGCGGAACTTGACGCCGGAGATGGCAGACCAGTTCGCGCGGGCTTGCGGGCTACAGAACCAGGCGGCCGACTACTTTTCGGAATTGGTGGCGTTCAACCAAGCCGCGACCGCCAAGGAGCGCAACCGGTGCCAAGAACGGCTCGCGAGATTCAAGCAGTACCGCGAAATCCATCGGCTCGTAGCGGCCCAAGCCGCGTACCACTCGACCTGGTACTTGCCGGCGCTCAGAGAGCTCGTGGCGCGCGAAGATTTCTCCGATGATCCCAAATGGATAGCCCGGACGCTGCGCCCCAAGATCACGCCGGCCCAGGCTGAAAAGGCCGTGGAGACGCTGCTAGAGCTGGGGCTGGTCGAGCGCGACAAGCAGGGACGGATACGGCAAGTAAAGCCTCTGGTGACCACCGGCGAGGGTCCGCTGGGGCATCACGTCGTGGATTACCACCGCGCGATGTTACAACGCGCGGCCGATGCTCTCGAGCAGTCGCCGCGCCATGAGCGGGAGATCTCATCGCTCACGCTCTGCGTCAGCGACGCTGTCATGCTGGATTTGAAAGAGCGAATCCGCGAGTTTCGCCGGGAGTTGTTACATGTCGCCGAGCTCGAGGGCCAACCGGAACGGGTGGTGCAGATCAACTTTCAACTTTTTCCCCTGTCTGAAAAAAAGGAGATGTCCGATGCATAGAGATCTATTGACTCTTTTATTACTTTTATCACTGGTACGATGTATCGGCACCGAGACCGACAATCCCACCGTTCCCAAGGCCGCGGAGGGTCGGCCGCCGAAAACCACGATTTCTCAAACGCCTCGAGAAACCGTCGAATCGGACCTTGAGGATCTATTCCCCCGGGTCGGAGCGAGTGATTTCGAAACCGCGCTCGACGTAGAGGGGCGGTATGGCGACGGTTCGTTCGAAGAGCAGTCGATCGATCCGGATAATTTTAGGGGTGACGTAGAGTCGAGTAAACAGTCCGCTGCGGAAATTGCGGACGAAAGCGCCGCGACTTCCGAAACCGAGAGCGGTCCGACGGCCGAGCGCGAGATCGTCGAAGCCGACATCGTGCAGATGCACGGTGATATATTGTACGTGCTCAACAGCTTCCGCGGTTTGGTATTGATCGACATGTCGCAGCCGGACAGCCCGCGTATCATCGGCCGGTTGCCCTTTCAGGCGCAACCGGTTGAGATGTACCTGGAGGACGAGCGGGCGTACATCGTGATGAGCGACTACTTCGACTATTGGCAGTATGACGATGACGCCGACCCGCTCGGATTTCACGGCAGCCGCGTTCTGATCGCGGACGTCAGCGAACCGAGCACGCCCTCTGAAATGGGGAGCATGACCGTCCAGGGCGAAATCACGGATTCGCGCATCGTGGGCGACGTGTTATACGTGGTTTCCAAGCGCAACGCCGAATATTGGCGCTACGACACCAACGACTGGGAGGATACGACGTGGGTCAGCTCGCTCAATATCGCCGACCCCAATAGCATTTATAAAGTAGACGAGGTAGAGTTCAGCGGGTCCGCCAACGTGGTGCAGGTGTATCAGACCGCGTTGAGCGTGGCGGCCATCGATCCGAACTACTATCTGGTGGACGACGACAACGCGAGTCAGACCAAGATCACGTTCGTCGACATCTCTGATCCTCAAGGCGACATCAAGGTTGGCGCGAGCGCTTATGTCCCGGGAAGCGTGGACGATAAGTTCAAGATGGATCTATACACGGGCCATCTGCGGGTAATTTCGCAGGATAGCTACTGGTACAGCAATTCATTGCCGACCCTGACGATCTTCGATACCTCGCCCGCCGATATCTTGGCTCAAGTCTCGCAGATCGAGATCGAGTGGGTTAGAACAAGCGACACGGTAACCGACCCGTGGATCGCGGCGACTCGGTACGCGCAAAGCAAGCTGTTGTCGAACCTCTGTTGGAATGAGCGGGTGGGGTATCGATCATACACGCGTTGTCGGGTCGATTTCTACGATCTATCCGATCCCGCCGCTCCCGAGAAAGCCGGCGACTTGCGCATGAACGTGGAGCTTACCCATTTTGAGCCGCGCGGCGATCGCATGCTTTCTCTCGGCCGGCAAACCGAAGGCAGCTATCAAGTCGTCGTCGGTCTCTATGATATATCCGATTTGTCCGAGGCCTCGCTGCTCTCGTCCATCACCCTGGGCGCGGACAGCGGCAGCTCCTCGTCGGCTTTGGATGATTACAAGGCTTTCAAAGTATTAGACGATCTCGAAATGATCCTACTGCCGCTCGACTGGTCTACCGGCTCGGGAAACTCCTATAGGTATTTTCAAGGCGCTCAGATCATCGATTGGCGCGACGACAAGCTCGCGGAACGCGGTCGCCTGCAACACGGCGCCTACGTGACGCGCGCGATCGCTTTCAAGCAGCGCCTGGTGGCGATCTCCGAGCGACATATTCAGGTCGTCGACGCGTCCGATCGCGATCAACCGATTACCACGGCCGACATCTACCTCGTGCGCGACGTGTTGGATGTTTATAATATCAAAGGTTATCAAATCCAATTCGCCAACGACGAGCAAGCGGGCGATACACGCTTTTATGTCCTGCCTTTCGGCGCGGACGATATGGCCCAGAGCGTCGCCGAGCTGCCGGTAAGCGGATACGATCACCATCGCCTGCGCGACGGCGATATGATTCATCTCATTAGTATTAATGACGACGGGAAGCAGATGGTCCGCACCGCCGACTTCAGCGACCCCTTACGCCCCCGTTTGCGCGGCGCGTTAATGCTGAGCGACGAGATCGAACACGTCTACGGAGGCGGCTGGAGCTTTTATGATTACTATTGGAGCCCGAACGCGGGAAGGGCGCTTAATAATCGAATACTGCCCGTCACCGCGCGCGAGTTACACGCCTCCGAGAGCGGCAGGCGTTACTACAACAACACGTTGCGCCTGATCGACATTTCGGATCCAGATAACCCGCGCCTGGCCGAGGGTTCGATCGTGATGAACGACTACCCCTTTATAAATCGCGTCGGTCACGGCAGCGTTTTGTACTCGACCCATACCGAGCCGGCCTACGACGCGGACGGTAATAAAAAGACGTACCACGTGAAGTACTTCCTAGACCGGGTGGAGGTAACGAACCCGGACGCGCCGGTCCTACTCGGAAAGCTCAATATTCCGGGCGAGCTCGTGGACGTCGATGAGAACGGAAGCCTGCTTTATACGATCGATTATCAGTTCGACGGGTTCGGACGGCGCCGCAACGCGCTTAACGTCCTTCGGGTGCAAGGCGATCAGGCCGTGCTCGTTGAGGTCTTGCCCGTGGGCGACGAGATCGATCGCGCCCGGTATATGGACCGTACGGTTTGGCTCACGGCTCATAAACAGCCGTGGCGGGGTATGGGCGACGATACCATCGACAGCCGGCAGCCCTATACGCACCTCTCCAAAATCGTTTTCGATGAGGACGGCAGGCTTAAAAGCGCGCTCGGCTCCGACCTCCACGGCTATCACTTCAACCTCTTGGATGTCGAGGATAAGCTGGTCTATCTCTCGTCGAACTATCCTTATGGATTACTCGTGCTGGATGCGACCGACGTGTCCGACTGCAAGGTCTTAAGCTCGTCGCGCTCTATCGGATATATCTCCAAGCTCGTTAGGCACGAGGATTTTCTCTACATGCCCATGGGCGAGTACGGCGTTCGGCGCGCCGCGCTTTAGCCGGCGCATCGCGGGCCGAAGGTTAGGCCTCGCCACAAAATAACTTATCCATCTTTCGGGCGGGACGGCCCCGTCCGCGGCGTTGCGACTCCTCAAAATATTGCCGATATTTCTCGTCGTCGCGCCTTGCATCCGGGACCGTCGCGCTCCGAAATACGAATAAGTTATTTTAGGGCGAGGCCTTAGGATTTAGCAGACAGCGCCTTCAGGGATGCACGAGTAGCCGACCCAGCAATAGGTGCAGTACTTGAGCATTCGTTCCCGAAGCCAGAGCACCGATCAGCTTGAAAACACCATGATTTCGCGGTCTATCGAGGCCATCCGCGGCTTTTTCCCTCCTCGAATTAGCGCTGCTAGTTCTTCGTCGGGGGAAAATCCACATCTGACCTCACTATCCTCGCGAATTCAAAAATGTTTTAAGCCGTTCGACGCTCTAGGTTATAAACCGACCCGCGTCGCAAAAAGTGCGAAGGCCGGTTCTAATTGGCACACTTTGGCACAAGTTTTATCCCAAATTAGGGACTATACGTTGTGTAAAGCAATACCTATACCAAAGGACCTCGACTCGAGATCCGGCCCCATTTTAAGACGTTCGCAAAAGTCAGGTTAAGACTCTCTACGGGAGGCCTACGACGTGGGCCAAGAGAAGCGTGTTATAGGTATCGATGGCGCATCCAGAAAGATGATAGAGATTTCCGCGCTCAACCTTAACGTTGCAAAAAACGTCGAGCGGAAACGCGAAAAAAACTTACTTCGCGCTATTTTTCGCGAGCGAAAGCGGTCTACGCCGACGGAGTTAAGGTCAACAAAAGCTCGCGGGCAAAACGCTGATGCGGCTCTATTTATCAACAGGACGCGCTTCTCTCTTCTCAAAGAAGGCAGCGACTCCCTCTCGCTTGTTCTCCGTTTCCGTGAGCGCGCCGAGGCCTTCACGTTCGTATTGCTGCGCCTCGTATTTTCCAAGCTCTCTGCCTTTGCGAATGACGTCCATGGCGGTCTTGATAGCCGGCCGTCCCTTTTTGGCAATGGCCAAAGCGAGTCTTTTCGCTTCGTTTACGCTTTCTCCCTTGGGAACCGCGCGATTGACGAGGTTATATTCCGCCGCCTGCTTACCGCTGATGAAATTCCCTGAAAGGATGAGCTCGTATGTTCTGCCAAGGCCGGCCAGTTGAGGGGTGCGTATTGTTCCTCCGTATCCGGGGATGATACCGAGCTTAATTTCAGGAAGACCGATTTGAGCGCTTTCGTCGGCGAGACGAATATGGCACGCGAGAGCGAGCTCGCATCCGCCCCCGAGCGCGAATCCGTTGATCGCCGCGATAAAGGGCTTGTCCGCGCTTTCGATGAGATTCATTAGTTCGTGTCCGTTTTCAAGGTACTTAACCGTGACCTCTTTGCTGTTGTTCCGTTCCAACTCTTTGATATCGGCTCCCGCGATGAATGCTTTCCCGGCTCCGGTAAAAACAACGACGCGCACGCTATTATCCGCCAGCGCTTTCTGTACGCATGCTCGTATCTCGCTGACGATATCGTAACTAAGAGCGTTCATGGGGGGATTATCAAGCGTCATTAGAGCGACGCCGTTTCCATCTACCGTGTATGTGCATATCGACATGATCTATCTCCTTTTCCAAAGGATTCGGTTTTCACTCCGAGTTTCTAGTTATTACTCCACCATTCGTTTTGGGAAAATATAAATTTATTACGGCTACTGGTTTCCAAAGCCGTTTGCTTCCCCGCAATCCGGGCAGACCCAGGTGATTTGATTACAGCTCATTCCCCAGAGGTTTTCTTGCATGCACGACTGGCAGATGCAGAAACCGCATCTGCACGACCAAACAAAAGAGAAATCGCGCCGGCAGCAGCAGCAGGTCTTGTTGTTTTTTCCTCTAGGCTTAGGCCTTTTCGCGCTTGATTTCCTTAACGGCATGGGAGCGAAAGTTATAATAACGAAGAAGTCTCGGCGTCAATCCGATTGGCGTTTCAGCAGTCCCCGCGAATATCGTGGATTCAACGGACGCAACGAGCTATATAGCTGGAAAGCAAGGAGACTCGGCCATGGTCGAAAGCGTACGATCTTATGCACTCATGCTCTGTTTTCTCGCGTTGGCGTTGGTCGCCGCGGGTTGTAAATCCCGGGCCGATACGAGAGCGATCCACGAGCAGAAACCGGGCGAGGAGAGCCGGCGTACCGTGCAACCGGTCGCGCAACCGCCGAACACGGCGTCAGCGCAGCAATCGCCTTTATTGAATCCGGAGAAGGCGAGCGCAACGGCGCCCGGGACTTACACCGTGAGGCTGGAAACGACCAAGGGCGATATCGATATCGAGGTTCACCGCGACTGGGCGCCGCGTGGAGCCGATCGTTTCTATAACTTAGTCAAAATCGGCTATTTCAATGATGTAGCTTTCTTTCGGGTGATCGACGGATTTATGGCGCAGACCGGTCTGCACGGCAATCCCGAGGTGAACCAGGCGTGGTCGAGACAATCCATAATCGACGACCCGGTGAGCGAGAGCAATACTCGCGGCCGCGTGAGCTTCGCCACCTCGGGCAAGGACAGCCGCGGTACTCAGTTTTTCGTTAACTTTGGAGACAACTCGCGGTTGGATCAGATGGGATTCGCGCCTTTCGGCGAGGTCCGGGATATGAAAGCGGTGGATGCGCTCTATTCGGGATACGGAGAATCAGCGCCGCGGGGAAACGGTCCGTCTCAGATGCATATCCGGCTTAAGGGAAATGACTATTTAAGAGCAAACTTTCCCGATCTCGACTATATCAAACGCGCGATCATTCTTTCCCAATAGGCGTTTGCGAAAAATTGCCCGGTTTTTTTTCTGGAAGCCGTGAGATTATAGTTGTAAAAGAGGGGCTATGGTCACAAAGGCGAAGACCGAGAGGTGGAGCTCGCGTATCGGAATGATTTTGGCGGTCGCCGGTAGCGCGGTAGGTCTCGGAAATTTCCTAAGGTTCCCGGGCTTGGCCGCGCAATACGGCAGCGGCGCCTTCATGGTCGCGTACTTTATCTCGTTACTCGTATTGGGCATTCCCATCTGTTGGGCGGAATGGACCCTGGGGCGTTTCGCCGGCCAGTCGGGTCTTCACTCGACACCCGGCATTTTGTATACCCTTGTTCGGCATCCCGTCGGCAAATACCTCGGCGTGCTCGGAATTCTCATTCCTTTGGTTATTTATATGTACTACGTCTATATCGAGGCGTGGTGCATGGGATACGCGTTTTTCTTTTTAACCGGAAAGTTGAATCTGGGCGGGGACGTGGCCGCGTACGGCGACTTCTGGGCGAATTTCGTCGGAGCGAATGAAAACGGCTTGACCTTTTCCGCCGGGTACAACCAGGTGGTGATATTCTTGTTGCTGGCGTTCGCGCTTAACTTTTTTCTGATCTATCGGGGGCTGGCCAAAGGCATCGAGATGTTTTGCAAATACGCGATGCCCGCCTTGATCCTTTTGGCTGTCGTTATTTTAGCTCGGGTATTGACCTTGGGTACGCCCGATCCGCTTAAGCCCGATCGAAACGTCATAAACGGACTGGGTTACATGTGGAATCCCGGCGATGTGCTCGCGCAATTAAGCAATCCCCAATTATGGCTCGCCGCATCGGGGCAGATCTTTTTCTCTCTCTCGGTCGGATTCGGTATTATCATAACCTACGCGAGTTATTTGACCCGTAAGGATGATATTGTATTAAGCGGGCTAACCGCATCCGCGGCTAACGAGTTCTGCGAGGTCGCCTTGGGCGGGTTGATCACCGTGCCGGCCGCATTCATGTTTTTAGGCGCCGCCGGCATCGTGGGTCAAGGCACCTTCGGGCTTGGATTTAAGGTGCTGCCGCTGGTCTTTTCCGAGATGCCGATGCCGCAGCTTTTCGGCGGCGCTTTTTTCCTGCTGCTGTTTTTAGCGGCGGTTACCAGCTCGCTCTCGATGCTGCAACCGTGTATCGCCTTCATGGAAGAAGGCTTGGGATTGAATCGCAAGCAATCGGTGACCTTGCTCGGTCTGTTGACGGCGATCGGATCAGCCTTCGTGGTTTTTTTCAGCAAAGACCTCAAGGCGTTGGACACCATGGATTTTTGGGTCGGCACCGTCTGTATATTTATCATGGCTACGATTATCATCATCATCTTTGGTTGGGTGCTGGGCCTGGAGCGCAGTTGGCGCGAGGCGCACCGCGGCGCTGAGATGCGCATTCCCGTCTTTTTCAAGCCGATAATAAAATTCGTATCGCCGCTTTATCTGATCACGGTTTTCGCGCTTTTTATTCTGTTTAATGTATTTGGATGGAATCCGTCGACCGGCCGCTTTGAGCCCTCGAGTTACGTTTCGGATGTGGTCGGACCGGAACCGAGCACGGTCGCGCGATTAAGCCTGGCGCTTATCGCAATTATTATCGTGTTTTTCTTGATTCTAATCGGAACCGCGGGCAAGCGCTGGCGGCAAACCGAGGGCGAAACGGACCCGGGAAGATAGGAGAAGTCGAGATGACGACCGCTGGGTGGCTTATTATGTTTTTGTCGGTAGGGTCGGTAACTCTGTTATTCGCTTGGTGCTTGTTTCAGATCATTTTCGGATCGCGCGATAGAAGGCTTCACGGCATTGACGATATCGACACCCACGGCGATTAGGATCCGCGAGAACCCGAAATTATTTTTTCGCGGGCCCTTAGATTAAAGGGTGCTTTCGGGTGGAATGGAAGTGGGCGGTTTCGATTCTCTTGCCTCGGTTTCCTCGGAAATAATACCCTCGCGCAGGTGAATCGGCCTTATCATTTCGATCAAAACGCCGAGTTGGCGAGCGAACAAGCCGGCGCCGATCACAATCGCGCCGCCGGTAAAGATCAGCGTGGTGGCGGTGCCGATTTTAGCAGCGAGAAACCCCGCCAGAAGGCTGCCGAACGGCGCGATGCCGCGAAACGCCATGGCGTATATTCCCATGACGCGGCCCCGCTTGTCATTATCGACCACGGTTTGAATGATGGTGTTGCTACAAGCCATCTCAGAGGTCAGACCGGCGCCGACAAACACCATCGCCGCTAAGGAAAGAAAAAAATTGCGGGACAACGCCAGGGCCAGAATCGCGCATCCAAAGACCGCGGCCGAGTAAGGGATGAATTTCGCCAAACCGTGGATGTTTTTTCGCGCGGCCAAATAGATAGCGGCGATCAACGCGCCGAGCCCCGCGGCGCTCATCAAAAAACCGAGGGTTTTAGGCCCGCCGTATAGGATATCTCGAGCGATAATCGGCATCAGCACCACGTACGAAATACCCATCAGGCTCGACAGCGACACCAGGAGCATGATGTTTCGAAGCGGTAGAAAACCGAAGGTATAGGCGAACCCCTCGCGAAGGTTCTCCAGGCCGTCCGTCGCGTCGGAAGCAACCGCCCGTCGCGGTAACTTCATCAAGCAGAGCGCGATAACCACCGCGCTATAGCTGACCGCGTTGATCAAAAAGCAGCACCCTTCTCCGACGGCGGCGATGATCACGCCGGCGGCCGAAGGTCCCAACAGACGAGCCGCGTTGAAGAGCGAGGAGTTGAGCGCGATGGCGTTTTGTAAATCGCTTTTGTCCTCGAGCATTTCGATCACGAACGACTGTCTCGTAGGCATGTCAAAAGCATTGAGCACGCCCATGAAGGCCGCCAGCACGAGCACCTGCCAAATTTCGATCCGCCGGCTGAGCACCAGTACGGCTAGCGTCAGGGCCTGCGTCAACATCAGCGTCTGTAGCGTTATCAGCATGCGCCGCCGGTCGAGTCTGTCGGCCAATACCCCGGCGAAGGGCATCAAGAGAAACGCGAAAATGTCGCTGGAAAAACTCACCGTTCCGAGCATCAGCGCCGATCCGGTCAGGCGGTAGACCATCCAGCCCATCGCTACGTTCTGCATCCACGTGCCTACCAGCGATATGAGCTGTCCGATGAAAAAAAGTCGGTAGTTGCGCGAGCGAAGTGCGCGAAGAATTAAGCGAAGATCCATGAGCGGCGCGAAATAATACGCGGAAACGCGCGCAAATCAAGCGCATCGACGGCATTGACGCCGGCGGTATCGCGATCGCGCAGTACGTTCTCAAAAAGTCATGGCGAGCAGATGAAGATATCTGAAAGCAGCCCAACCTGCCCCTGCTCGTGCCCCTGCCCTTGCCTGTTTTTTACCGGGAAAACTAACCTTACGTGGTGCAATCGTGTTGAAGTCAGTACTTTTCTCATTTTTGAGTTACTTGAGCACGGGCAGGGGCACGGGCCATAGGCATTAACCAAAATTAGTCGACGAACATGAAAATGCCGTAGCGCGTGGGCTTGTCCCGCGCTTATCAGACGACAACGGACGTACGGTATTATCGCAAGCATTTTATTCGTGGAATGATGGTTTTTCCGCACAA
>JAFGIB010000260.1 GCA_016929805.1 Deltaproteobacteria bacterium
TCGTCCTCGGGCCGGCTCGTCAGGTACAGCAAGTACCATCCTCGCCGGCCCTGCGGGCGCGCTCGGTTTTACGGGCGAATTGGCCGCTGGCTTGTTTGACCCCTGAACGCTTACCCCGGGTCGTTACGCCGCCACTTTTTGAGAAACGACCGCGAAAAACCCGCATAAAGAGTTGTCGTTGAAGCAGATTTTTGCGGCGAGCTGTATACAGGGAGATTTAGCCCCGAAAAAAAATTGATGCCCTAAGACTATTTTCGCTTTTTGACTCCGTCCCCTCCTGCCTCACCCAGGGCGATCGGTTCGACCCCGATGGCACCTACGTTAGGCAGTGGGTTCCCGAGCTGGCCAAGATGCCTGCAAAGCACATCCACTGTCCTTGGGAAGCACCAAACACGGTGCTCGAGGATGCCGGCGTTCACCTCGTCGACAACTATCCACGGCCAATCGTGGACCACAGGCAGGCCCGACAGCGCTACCTGGACGCGGCCGGCGTCCACCTCAAAGGAGGAAAACGGTGATAGACAGATCAGAGCATACGAACCAGATACGAACGCCGGGGCTTACCGTAATGCCGGCGTCGAGCGTAGGTGGCGTGCCGACGCCGGTTCCACCCCCAGTGCGCGAAAATTACCGTCGGCAGGGGAGGAGTCGGCCCGGATAATTCACCGCTGAATCGTCACCGTAATAAGAGAATGGCCGGGCAACGTGATGATGCCCTCGGGGGGCAGCGGACCGAGCGGCGCGGAGCGCTCGCGACCGCTCAGCACGGTGCGCGTCACACGCGACTTCTTGGTAGTTTCCTCTCCAACGTCGATCCGTACGACCTTTTCCTCGAGTAGCGGGTTCGTGAGCACAACCGTAACCGCATCGCCCCCGGGTGGTACCCAAGCCGAAGCGAGCAGACCATCCGTATCGGAGTCCGCCGCGACGCGGACCCATCCCGGCTCGACATGGGCCGAGTAGTGAAGCATGACGTGGTAGGGGTCACCGATCACGAAGTCGTCGTCCGTCAGATTGATGAGCGTCGTGCGATCGGGTTCGATGCGGAAAGCGGATCCCACGAAGCCAGCTTGCAGGTAGAGCACCGCTCCCTCGGTCGCGAGCGCGGCGTGCATGAGTACGGCCGTGGTCAGGGCGTCCGCGGACATCTCCGTCTGGAAAAGGGGGCGCTGGCTTTGCTTAGCAAGGTCCCCTACTGCCTTGAGCGCAGTGCGATCGACGTTGATCGTATCGGTACCGTACATATGGTGCGCGATGGCATCCACGTTCTCGATATCGATCTCGGCTACGTAGTCGGCGACTTCCACGAAACCGCTCGTATCAGGTGCGACGATTCGCGGGATTGAGGCCAGCCCCTCGAACTGTCCGATCACCGCGAGCATGGCTTCCGAATAACCAGGGTATTGCACGGTGACTTCGCCCGCGTCGGTTGTAACCGTTGCGGTTCCCTCGGCGGGCAAAAAGCGGCAAGCCTCTACGATCGCTCCAGTTTCGGGAGCCCAGTTCGGGTTTTTCTGGATGGAGATGTAGTCGGGTTCGATGCCTGCAAGCGCATAAGCATCGAGTGAAGCACGCCAATATCTCGCGAATCCAGCGTAGTCAAAGCTCCCGTCGGGTAGCGTCGCGAGTGTGCAAGTATCCGGGTTACCTTCGCACCAGCTCGAGCCGTTCGCCTTCAGCGAATCGGGCGGGCTCGCTGAACTAAGGATGATCGTCGGATTTCGCCCCTGCCTCTCCGTGGCCGCGGTCACGATATCACCGCTATACCCCAGGTCCTCGTCGTCGTCCTGGCCGTAGTAACGGTTGCGCAGGCGCAGCACGTTCAGACCGGTCCCCGAGAACATGGCATCAAACAGCGCTTCTTTACGCGGGTGTCGCGCCATCTCCTCGTTTACGTAACCGATGTTGGCCCCGAATCCGACGAGCGTCTGAAAACGCTGCGACTCATCGACCGACACGAGCGCGGTCTGCTCGAGGGTCGGCATACACACGCCGGCGACGCAAGTCATGCCGTTCGCGCAGCCCTCGGCTGGGCACGGTAGGAGACACAGGCCCCGGCTCGTAGAACGAGTACCCGCACAAAGGGCGATTGCTGCGGCATCGTCAGAAGCGACGCACGACGCACCAGGCAGTTCACCGCAGCTCGGGTCGTCGCTACAACTCCGCGTGCAGGCGCCACACAAGCATTCGAGCTCGCCGCAGTCGGAGTCAGCGCGGCACCTCGTCAGCCAGTTGGTCTGCGAACCTGTTGTCGGTTCATTCGCAGGTGCGCACGCCGCAAGCGACAGCGTTGCGACATAGTACGTAATGGCCACGCTTCGTTTCGTCATTTTTTGTCCTTGTCCTCTATCAAATATTGACCGCAATAGAACGCAACTCGATAGGCGGATCGGGACTTATGGGTTTTATTATACTCCTCGACTTCGTCCCATAGAGCGATTACCCGTTCGCGTGTGTCGGCGAGAATGGAGCGCACCTGCTGTTCCTTCGGGTGGCCCGGCCATACGTCGTACGAGAGCGTGGTGCCGCCTACCGTATCGTCCACCGCCGAAACGTGACGACCCTCCACGGCCTTGGCCCCCAACGCGCACAGTACCGCCCGATGATGATCAACAACCGCAGCCTCCCACCCCGCAGCCTCGCCCAAGGGAATGAGGCAGTGGTCCGTGGAGTAGTAGGTGCCATCGGGGCGCTCTTGGGACCGAATCCGCCCGTTTGCCAGCAGGCTATCGAGTGCTTCGTCGATTACCGACTCCGGAAGCGCTAGAAGTTCAACGAACTTGTCCTTGCGCATTTCCCCCGCTCGGCACACGTGCACCCAAACCAGAGCCTCATTGGTCTGTTGGGAACTGACGCGGGAGGATACGCCGAGATCCTCGAGCTCTTCGGCGGTCGCCGCGCGATAATTGACGTCATTCCCGCGGCCGCTGCGTAGCACGAGCCCGCTTTCAACTAAATCGTTGAGGATGCTTCGCACCGTGGGTTCATCATCGTGCTTGAAGCGTTTGAGGAGCTGTGAACGAGTGGCGGACTTTTGCGTGGAAAGGAAGGCGTGGATGGCCTCCCATAAACTAACGCCGCGGTCGGTTGCGGACTCGTTCAAACGTTGTACTTTCTGTCGATACGAACGCAGTGCCAGGCCGAACATGTCGGCGATCACTTTTTTTCCGAGTCCCTGGCTCTCAAGCTCGCGGACGAGGTTAACAAACACGCTGTCAGCGACGTGCGAAAGCGGCGAACGAACGCCATCGACCGTCGAAAGCTGTGCAATGAGTACCATCGTTTGTCGTACGATGGCGTCTATCAGGAGTTGGGAGTTCATGGGCTTATGGGAATCCTCTCTGCTTCGAAGCGAACCACCCGCGCTTCACGGTTATGTATCGATCTTCTTACGAACAAGGGGCAGAATAAAGGGGTGTACCTTCTCCCCCCTGCGCCGGACCATTCCGTCTCTCGGGGAAATTCTTCGCGTCGCGCGATACTCACGCGTATCCTGACCGCTTTCCCTTATTAAGACTGTGCTGTAACTTCTTAAAAAAGTGGCGGCGAGCAGCAGAGGATACCTGGGAGCGCGGGCGTCTCGCCCGCATCTTCCAGCCATTGTTTGAGTATTGCGGCTAAGATAGCCGCATTCCCGGGTCGTTACGCCACCCCTTTTTGAGAAAGTACGCTTTGCCCTGCGAAAGCCTCGCATTCGCTGAAATTTTTGACGTTTCCCGAAATGATGTCAACGAAATAAGGGCGTGCTCACTTTTTTGGACCTCACTTAGGGTGCACTGAGCTGCGGCCCCCAAAAAGTTCCGCGCGCCCTTATTTCATCGTTTTTTTCGCGTTTCCGCTCGACGTTTTTTGCGACGTTAAGGTTCACTCAAGGAGAAGCGATATAAATCTACATGTCAGTGGGGAAGAATACCTCCCCTATTGTTCCGCCAGCGCATGTGGGATTAATTAATACGCTGTTATCGTGATGATCCCAATTTGCACAGATCAACCAAATAGCACGTTGTTCGATACGTACCTGTTAACGATCCATTCGTTGCTTTTTGCGCAACCTAGCTCCCGAAATAGAGATTTTATGGAGCTGCCGCATGGGTCTGAGTCTCTCTGCGAGTGAGGTTAACCGTGAATACTGTTCGCCCTTCGACCGGCCCATTATTGGTTCTATCGTCAGCAATATTGATTGCCATCGCATGTAGCGAGTCAAACAACGCTGATTCAGGTGTTTTTGCCGACCCAGCATTTGGGACCGGAGGGGCCAATTCATGGCAGTCCGGCGGTACCGGCGGGATGGACCCGAGCACCGGTGGCACCTCAGGACAAGTCAGCGTTGTGGACAGCGGATCGAGTACTAGCGACGCCGGACGCGAAACAGGCGATACTTCTGGAATGAACCCTAACCCCGACGCTTCCACGGGTATTCCGGACGGCGGACTCGAAGTGATGGATGGGCAAGACGGTGTCTACGACGGCAACGGCAACGGGGGCGCGAGCGGTATCAGCGGAAGCGGCGGCACAAACGCAGAGAGCGGAAGCGGCGGTACAAACGCAGTGAGCGGGGGGGGCGGCACGGATGGTCATGGCCACAATAAGTTCGTCGGCAATATCACGACGGGCAATCGGGTCGACCCGGATGGTCTGAAGTTCGCTACGTACTGGGATCAGATCACGCCCGAGAATGCCGGTAAATGGGGGTCGGTCCAGTCGACGTCAAGCTCTAACTTCAACTGGAGTACGCTGGATGCCATCTACGACTACGCACAAGACAACGGCATTCTATTCAAACAGCACACATTCGTTTGGGGAAGCCAGCAACCCAACGGAACACCCACGGAGCAGCAGGTGATCAACTGGATTCGCTCCTTTTGTGAACGCTATCCAAACACAGCATTGATCGACGTAGTTAACGAACCGCCTCCGCACACCACGCCCAACTACGCGAACAACATCGGCGGCGGGACCAACGGTAACTGGCAATGGATCACCAACAGCTTCAAGTGGGCGCGGCAGTACTGCCCGGGCGCGATTCTTATTCTCAACGACTACAACAACATCGAGTGGCCGAATGACAACCAAAATTTCATTAATATTGTAAAGACGGTGCTCGCAAACGATGGACCGATCGATGCAATAGGCTGCCAAGCGCACGATTTGGACCACGGGAGCGTTTCGTTACAGCAGGTCACGAATCTGTTCAACAAGCTGCATAACGACACCGGCTTACCTATCTACATTACCGAAATGGACCTGAGCTATACGGACGATCAGGCACAGCTCAACGCGTATCAAAAGTACTTTCCGTTGTTCTGGGATGCGGACTTCGTCAAAGGCGTCACGATTTGGGGTTGGATATACGGCTCCACGTGGAGCATGTCACCCAACAGTGGGCTAGTTCGCGGTACCAGCCCGCGCTCCGCGATGACCTGGTTGATGAATCAGCTCGGTCGTCCGGTTCCTCAATAGTCGTGTCCCTCAGAGGGGGTCGAGCATCTGAGAGCGAACGGCGAGTTGGCCTTCCGCTGTATCGACCACCCAAACGACTCGTCTCTCATCTGCCGCGAGGGCGGCGATCGGTCCTGCTACCTCCGTCGCGATCGGACGCGGCACACCCCCTTCGTCAGGTATCGCATAGACGGCACCGAGCCGAGCGCATATCACGCGGTCGGAGACCGCCAGCGGCGAGCAGATCACTTTATCGGCGAGCACCCGGTCGTATTGCAGGTCTAGGCTCAGCCGCCGAACCGTCCGCGAAGGCCCATCGTAGAGATAAATACCTTCATCTCCGGGCGCAAGCATGGACGGGGTGCGGCCCTTTCGCGTGCTCGAAAACACTGCCTTTCCCCCGAGCATAGGAACCCGGCCGATGCGCCAGGAATCCGGCATAACCTTCTCGATGAAAAACACGGAATCACTCCATCCGACCGTGAAGGTTACGGCATGCGCCGATTGGTAGAGCGGTCGCGCAGCTTTGCCGTGAAACGCGGATAGAGCGAAGGCGCCTGAGGGTTCCGAGTGCAGCCAACCCCAACGCTCGTTCGAAGAAAAAAAACGCATTGGCGGTCGTTCCAGCTTGCCGTACACCCGCGACTCACAATTCTCGCGCGGGACGATGCGGACAGCGCCATCGCTAAAGTACACAATCGAGTCGTCAACCAAAGCTGGACCGGGCCCCAAGGACAGTGCGCACGTCTTTGCCGGCTCGCCGCCGATCAATCGAATCGCAGCCGTTTGGGTCAACAGGAGAACTTCTGCGCCGAGGACGACGAGCGATGTTCCGTAAGCGGATTCGCCCCGTTCAAGCAAGGTTTCGCCGTGTAGAGAAACATCGCCTTTTGCGGTGTCGTGCAAACCCTTTCTCAACGCGTTTTTGCCAGGCGCAGAGACCGATTGCGCGGACGGTTTCGTTACCCCCGAGACTTTGGAGTCACAGCGGCACGCGTCGCATAGAAACAGGCAGGCACCGATTATTATTAGAAATAGAAGCTGCATTATGGGAATTATCTAGGCTAACAATACTCTGTAGCGCGAATACTCGCTCCTTCAAAAAAAACCGCAACGCAACATTTATTTTGACGCGAGCCCTAAGACTCGATTTCCAACCTTACCAGGTTATATTTTGTATTTATGGTAGGGCGCTACGAACGTCCGCGCACGCGGCGGCATCGGACAGTTTGAGTAGTTTATAGCTGGCTGCCCGTAATCGGTCCCCCACCTCCCGTCGCGTTTCTATTTACATCTCAGCCGTAAAATTCTACTCTTTCCGCATTCCCGGTACTTTTGTATTTACTAAAAACTCATGAAAACCATGAATGGGACAATTAATATGATCAATGCCGTTTGTACAATGCCCGGCCGTTGATACGCCCGCCGGAAGACATCCATCAACACCATGGTAACATAGCGCTACCGAGAATCCGCTGGTGTATTTGTTCGTATTTCCGTCGAGTACACGCATGCCGCTATACGCATATTCTAATTGACCGACGGGCTTGTCTTTAACGACTATCGCTACGTTATCACGCGCGTCTTTTGGTAGAAATGTTAATATATCGTTCTTTTCGTAAGGTAAGTCCGGTTGCTTGGTTAATTCAACATCGACGTAGCCTCGGTCTTGAATGCCAGCGTACGAAACTATGTATTGATAACCCATATCCGCTAGTGCCTGATGAACCCTATCATTACGATCCTCAAGCTCCGCAGACGAAAAAGGCTGTTCGTCGACGATTTCAATATTTATCTTCTCTTTCGCTACTAGATCGTATACACCTTAACGTTGCAAAAAATCCGTCGGCGTAAAGCGCTTCGCTCGAGAAAAACAGCGCGAACTAAGGACGTGCTCAATTTTTTTGGACCTCACTTAGGGTGCACTAAGCTGCGGCCCAAAAAAGAGTTCCGCGCGCCCTTATTTCATAGCTTTTTTCGCGTTTCCGCTCGACGTTTTTTGCAACGTTAAGGTACAGATTGGTCAGCGCGTCCCTTAACGAGAAGCATCGGGTTCTCTCCTGGAGCGTCAGAAAGCACGGAGCCAACGAGAATTTCGGGTCGACTAGCTGCCAGTTCGCCAACCACTCGTCCAACGGCCTGAGCAGCCTCGTTGCGGACACGAGCCTGCTCGACAGTCCATCCTTTTGTTTTCGCCGTAAGGGCTGACTCTAATTCAAGAGCTTCCTTTGATGAAAGTTCGTAGATATCTTCATTATCGTCTGCTTGTAAAGTAGAGGTCCATGCTCCAAAAAGCGCCGCAAAGTTTTTCGTAAATACAAAAGTACCGGGAATGCGGGAAGAGTAGAATTGTACGGCTGAGATGTAAATAGAAACGCGAAGGGAGGAGGGGGACCGATTACGGCAGGCGGTTGAGTTACTGGATTTTGGGCACTATTTGGGCACCGTAAAAACGGGCCTTCCCCAACAGTCTGAAAATAATAAGAAAAATTAGTGGAGCCAGCGGGGATCGAACCCGCGACCTCATGACTGCCAGTCATGGGAATTCGTCTTTGCAGCTTATATCAACTTGAAGCAACATGTTGACAATTGCTCGAAAATACTCCATAAAGTCGATATTCGTATATATCAATATAACCTATAAAAATGCAACAAGTTGCTTGCCAACTGCTTGCCAAAACCGTCGTCCGGCAAGCGTGTTCCCCTTATGGCTCAGATCAAACTCACGAAACCGAAGATCGATGCCCTAACCCCAAAGCAATCTCGATACTACCTATGGGACAGCGACGTTCAGGGACTTTGCATTCGAGTAGCGCCGAACGGACGCAAAACGTTCGACGTCTTCTATCGTACACACGACGGGACGCAGCGCTTCTACCATATAGGCCCTTATGGCGCCGTTACGCTCGTTCAGGCACGCGAGGAAGCGCGTAGTATACTCGCCTGAGGCAAGGGCCGGCGGAGACCCGTCGACGGCGCGAAAGCAGGCGCGTAAAGGCCTGACCGTATCCGAGGCGTGCGACCAATTCACGAAAGAGCACGCGGCGCGGAAGAAACCCCATACACAATCTCAATACGAGACGATTATCCGACGATACGTCAATCCGGCCTTGGGTAATCGAAAGATCGCTAGCATAAACCATGGCGACATTGCCCGTCTTATCTCTTCAGTTGGTAAAGACTACCCGGTCATGGCGAACCGAGTTCGAGCCATGCTGAGCAAGCTGTTTGATCTCGCCGAAAAATGGGGAGCACGGCCGACCAACAGCAATCCGGTTTTACACATCGAAAGATACTCGGAACGCAAACGCCATCGCGATCTATCGGAACTCGAACTAGCCCGGCTTGCTAAAGCACTCGAAGCGGCTAAACGCGATAGCGGCATCTCTCAGGCTATCGATGCGATTAGACTATTGCTTTTTACTGGCATGCGCCGCGGTGAAATTTTACGGCTCCGCTGGTCCGAAGTCGACCTCGATCGTTCCGCGCTTCGCTTGGGCGATAGTAAGACCGGCCAGAAGACCGTTAGACTAAATAGCGCGGCTTGCGACCTCATCTCGGCGCAAGAGCGCGTTATAGGGGTTCCCTATGTTTTTCCTTCGCAACAACACTCGGGAACGCATTTATCCGAGTGGGAGTTGAGGAAGGCATGGGAGCGTGTTCGCGAGATTGCAGCGCTTGAAGGGCGAGAGGACGAAGAGTTACCCGCTTTCCGGCTTCACGACTTTCGCCATAATTTCGCGGCAACGGGAACAGCGCAAAACTTCTCTCTTCAGATCATCGGTCGTCTACTCGGACACAAAAACCCGGCGACCACCAATCGGTACGCTGATCTACAGGACGACCCCGCGAGACAAGCGGCCGAAACCATCGGGCGTAAAATAGCGGAGGCGATGAAGACAGAGAACGAAAGGCGAAGCAACGAATAACCCAAGATATTCTAGGTAATAAAAACGAGTCGTATTAAGGAACGATAGCGGAGAATAGGAATGAATAAGATCTTGAAACCCCTCTACACGATTACAAACCGCGTGGCCGCCGCGTTGACGCGGATTGAGAGAGCGCGTGGCTTCCTTGAAGCTGCGACGCTTTCGGAAGACTGGGTTCGCGAAATGGGCGCGCGCGCGCTCGTGTTGGAGGCGCATTACACTACTCACATCGAAGGCACGCAGTTGACCTTACAGCAGGCCGAACGTCTGTGGGCGGGCGAGGAGGTCCCCGAGGCCGATCCTGACGATGCTCGGGAGCTATTGAACTACCGGCAGGCTTTTGACCTTGTGGCCGAGTATTTGGATAGTGGTTCTCCGATTACCGAGGCGCTCATCCGGGAGATACACAAGCGCTTGGTCGAAGGTGTGCGCGGCGGCTCGGCCCGCCCCGGCGATTATCGGAAGGTTCAGAACTACGTCGTCAACTCGGCCACCGGTGAAACAGTCTATACACCGCCCCCCGCGAACGACGTACCGATCATGATGAAGAATCTCGTGCAATGGCTGAACGACGAGAAAGAAACGCATCCCGTTCTATTGGCTGGCATCGCCCAATTTCAGTTAGTTCACATCCACCCCTTTCTGGACGGCAATGGCCGAACGTCTCGCTTACTTTCAACCTTGTGCCTCTATAGAGCGGGTTATGATTTCAAGCGGCTATTCACGATTAGCGAGTACTACGACCGAGATCGAGCGGCATTCTACCGGGCGATACAGAATGTCCGAGAGGTGGGCATGGATCTCTCCGGGTGGCTCGAATACTTCGTCGACGGGCTATCTACACAACTAACCGAGGTGAAGACGCGCGGCGAGCGAGTGATCCGCCGAGACGTGTTGGTGAAGCAGCATGGCCTTTCCGACCGACAGTCCAAGGCATTAGGTTATATGATCGAGCACGGCAGCTTGACCATTCAGGACTATGAGAAGCTTTGCCCCGAGCTCAATCGCCGGTCGCTTCAAAGGGATCTGAAGATCATGATAGAGAAGGGGCTTTTAATAGAGGCCGCGACGAGCTCAACCGACCCGACAAAACGATACCGGATTAAACCTTAACGTTGCAAAAAATCCGTCGGCGTAAACCGCTTTCGCTCGCGAAAAATAGCGCGAACTAAACGTGTGCTCGCTTTTTTTGAACCTCACTTAGGGTGCACTAAGCTGCGGTCCAAAAAAAGCTGTGCGCACGCTTATTTCATCGCTATTTTCGCGTTTCTGCTCGACGTTTTTTGCAACGTTAAGGTAAAGAGGGAGATTCCTGAGGTTTTACTGTGACAAGCTATGACACGGAGCTGTGACAAGCTGTGACAGGGAGCTGTGACAAGCGATCAGACCGTGACCCTGTTTCGCGCGGTCCGAATGCCTGCAATGACAGTCGCGTTGAAGCTACCGGAGGCGAGTTGGGATTCCGACGGGGTTTAACGCGGCTTGCTTTTTTGACGCGTACAACAGGGCTTTTGTCTTCCTCACCAATACGACCAGTATTGCGATATGAACCTATCTCGCTTTCCTCAATCTCGTTCCTTCGCGCTCGATGAGTCCTCTCAATATCGCCGTGCGGATGGTGTTCTTGATGGTGTCCTGAATCTGGGCGCCGGTGCGGCGGAAGCCGAGGTGGCGGGCTGTCGCGCGGATGAGGTCGTCTTGTTCGCTCCAGGAGTTGCCCGTGGTCGCGAGGAGCATATCGACGAGGTGGTCTTTTTCGTATTCGTCGATGGCGCGGCATAGGAGCGAGAGTTGTCCGCGTTCATTATTGAGGATGCCGCGGCGGACGGCCGTCAGGACGTCGGTATCGAGCACCTCTCGGACGCGGTCGCCGACCCTGGTGTAACCCGCCGCGCGGGCGATGTCGCGAATGGCGGTCTCGCGGTCTCGCGGACCGCCGGTTGAAAAGGCTTCGCGGATGCAGCCCATGATGTCGTCGCGCTCCGTGTCGTCGATGTCGATTTTGGCGGCGCGGGAAGGCGTGGAGGCGGGTTTGTGGTCGGAGCCGTCGCGAGATCCGTTAACCGCGTTTGTCGGCTCGTGACCAATAGGTGGTGGTAGGGGCGACCGGCCGGTCGCCCCTACAGCGTTTTGCCGAGAGACGGACGATTTGGATGATCGACGATGTTGTGCAGTATGGCTTCCTTCAGATTTCTCGGCTCGTATACGTTCCAACAAGACAGAAGCCGGTTCGTATTCGCGGCCCTCGCGGCGCGCGAGATCAGCCTCGGTTTCAACCAGCTCGCCGCGAAATGCGGCGCGGAGAATAGATTGGGTAAGCGCGTTGGCCTTTGCCCGGGCTGTCTCGACACGGCGTTCGATTTCCTTGGCGAATGCGAAGAGCGCTTCGACTCTGCGGACGATTTCTTGCTGTTCGGGGAGAGGGGGGAGAGGAATAAACATTTCTCGTATATTTTCTAGATTCAAACCCGGTTTGCCTGCGCCGTAGGCATCACTCGTTAATTTCTTTCTTCCGTGTGCGGGACTAATTATCCAAAGATATAGAAACGTAGCGATTGCTGGATCAACGGGTCGAGCAAGTGCCACATGTTGACTTACATATGCCTCCTCCAAATCGATATTGACAATAGCCGCCTTAGTGACGTTAGCGCCGGTAATTGTGATAAGCATGTCATCCTTCTGAACGCGAGTGCGTAAACCTTCCGCAGAATCCGGTGGCTTAACGTGAGCGATATCGTCAAGACATAATTCGTCGGTATTGATGTTCTGAGCTCGGATAAATACGGGCCCTATATCTGAGTAATACTGCGCCCAGCCTCGAGAGCCGCTAGTAACTAGACACGTAAGCTCGTCTATAGAAGTAACCGACCACTGTTCAGGGTACTCGTATTCTTTATCTTCAGAAGGCGAACATGGCTCTTTGTATCGCCCGGCGATATATTGCTCGTACTTTCCGCGTCTCTTCGCCCGCAATCTGTGAACGAGTTCCTCTGAACCTTCCGCATCGCGGATCTTCTCCCGCCAATCTTCGGTTAGGCGGCCGGAGCAGGCGGAGGCTAGGACGGATTGGCGGAAGCGGGCGAGGAGCGACGGGGCCTTGTCGAGTCGTTCGCGCGCGGCGTTGACGCTCGCCAGCAGCGACTCCACCCGCGCCACGATGCGCTTCTGCTCGGCGAGGGTAGGAAATATAAACGGGATTTCTTTACACCGACTTCCCGAAATCTCGGTGAAAGTCGAACCACTACCCATTTCTTCGATATCTAGCCGCTTGTGCTTGAGCCAATAGAAGACATACTCAGGGGAAATATCTTCGCGGCAAATGAAACTTTTAAACCCTTGGTTCGTGCAGATTTCATTTGCGGCGATAGCAACGTAACCGATCGGTGCGCGGCTGGACATTAATACCGTCCGCGCCGGCATCAAACGAGCAGAACTTGACTTTAGCCCCTTGTCACTTAGTCCTCGTCGACCTCGTTTTATATATACCCCCTCAAAACGACTTAGATCGGCCGGAGTTATCCATGCGTGGCCATTATCACAAAAATTGGTTTCGTCGTACGCACTTGGAGTTCCGCCGCCAACAACTTCCGCGATATCGCCCATTAAGCATTCCGCCCACCCCTCCGGCAGTTCGCCGTCCTCGGCCGACAGGACGTCGTCGTCGCGGTCTGGTTCTCGGGCTGTCATAGCCGTTCTAACCGGGCTATTGGTTGCAATATGCTTTTGTCGGATCTATTCCGTGTGGGGGCGCAATTTATTGCGCCCATCCTGCCGGGCGCGATGAATCGCGCCCCTACAATCCGCGGGTGATAGGTACACCTCGCCATTGTCATTTCGCCGCTGCTTTACGGCTCGTATCGCAGTTGCCGTTCTCTAGAATACCTATAATGCGCTTGAGCTCTTCGACCGCGCCTTCGAGTTCTTCGATGGTCTCGGCCGCGAGTTCCTCGGGCGGGGGTAGATCATCGGCGTCGTCCAGGGACTGGTCCTTGAGCCATTTGAGGCTGTCGATCTTGAAACCGCGCTCTTTGACTTCGCTGATGTCAAAAGAGCGCCAGCGGTCTTCCGTGGAACCGTTTGTCGAGCGCTTGGATTTGCCGTTGGGGTCCGCGCCAAAGCAGGTCTCGAACTCCTCGAAGTGCTTGGGCGAGAGCGGCCGGTCTTTCTTGGTAATGCGCGGGACATTGGTGCGGCCGTCGTAGATCCAGACATTTTCCGTGCCATAGCCCTTGGTAAAGAAAACAACGTTGGTCTTGGTGCCCGCGCTGTAAGGCGAAAAGGTGCCGTTCGGAAGCCGCAGCACCGTGTGTAAATCACAATCCTCGGTCAGGATCTTGAAGACATCACCGGCTTGGTCGGCAAACAGGCAGTTGTCCGGTACCACAACCACGGCGCGTCCGCCGGGCTTTAGGATGCTGACCACGTGCTGGATGAAGTTGAGCTGCTTATTGCTGGTAGCGATGGTGAAGTCCTCGCGCTCGGGAAGCTGGCCCGCGCCCTTGGTGCCAAAAGGCGGGTTGGTCACGACCACATCGTGGCGCGCGCCGTCGGGAACCTCGTAGATGGAGTCACCGAGCGCGATTTTGGGCTCGATGCCGTGAAGATAGAGGTTCATCAGCGCCAGACGCCGGGGCCGGGGCACGAGTTCCTTTCCCACGTAGGTTTGTTTTTTGACCTTTTTAGCGAGGTCGCGGTCCAGCGCGCCGCCCTTAGTCTGTCCGAGCAGCCATTCGTATGAGCAGACCAGAAAACCGCCGGTTCCGCAGGCCGGATCGCACACGGTGAACTCCCGGCTCTTTCTCGGATCGGGTTTTACGCACCGGACCAACGTTTGAATCAGGATACGCGGGGTAAAGTACTGGCCAGCGCCCTTCTTGCCCTCGTCCGCGGCTTTTTCCAATAACCCTTCAAAGGCCGCGGCCTTGATATCGACATCGAGCGCGGTCCATTCGGTTTCGTCGATCAGGCTGATGAGCTTTTTCAGGTTGACCGGATTGTTGAAACGCGACTGCGAGCCTGAGTAGATATCGCCCAGCATGCCGGGCTGCTTGCCGAGCGAACGCAGGATATCGACGTAGCGCTCAAGAAGATCTGTGCCGGAATGAGCTGAAAGCGACGGCCAATCGAGGCCCTTGGGTAGGGCAATAGAGCGCTCGTCGGCCATCTTGAGAAAGAGCAGGTAGGTGATCTGCTCGATGTAATCCCCGTAGTCGATGCCGTCGTGCCGCAGGGTATGGCAAAAGCCCCAGAGTTTCTGAACCACGTCGGTCATTCGTAAACGCTCACGCTCCCTTCAAGTCGACGGTCAATTCGCGCGTAAAACCGAGGACGCACGAAGGTTTTACGGGATGAATCAGCCGTCGTCGTTTCGAAAATTCGATGCCTCCGCGAACGAATCCGGTCATGCCGCGATTGCCTCGTTGAACTGTTGAAGAAGCCCAGAAAGCTTGCCGTTGAAGTCTTTGTTTGCCTTGTTCCATCCGCCGTGGTTGTCAAACAGGGGGATGACGTTGAAATCGGTGGAATCGATGGTGAGGTTTTCTATCAGATGTGCTCGGATCCGGTCCAGCCATTTTTGTTGCGCGGCGGTGAAAGAGCGGCCCGCGGTCACGCGCTCGAAGGCCGCGGCCACGCGTTCGCTAGCGTTCAGAAGCGGCGCTTGTTCGTACGCGGCGCGCTTGACCATAGAGATGATGTCGACCAGGGCCTTGTGGTAGCGGACCTCGTGGGCGAGGCGGAGGTTCTCCTCGATGAAGTACTCGGGCGCGGCCTTGAGCCGAGCGCGTAGTTCTTGTAGCGCATGGATGCTCCAGTCGCGCGGCCGGTTGAGCAGGATGCGGATGGCCTCCACGTCGTTTTTGTGATCCTTGACAAAGCGGGCAAACGCCGTGAGGTAGTCCTCGGGCTTGTACTCGTTGCCGGTCGGATCGCGGATGACAAACTCGCTCGAAACCACGTCGGCCGCCTCGGTCGCCACGACAAAGGCGTTTTTAACGCGAGGATAGTTAACGAGGAGCTTCTGGAACGTCTTGTCTCGTAGAAGCTTCATGGTTTTGGTAAAATCATCGCGCAGGTTTTGCGTGAGTTCCCGGGCGTATTTGCCCATGTCGCCATCAGCGATGAAAGCGCTGAAAAGGTCGCGAGCCTCGCCTGACATGTGGCGCTCGATGCGATGCAGGCGCTTGACCAGGCAGCGGATGTTGTAGTCGCGGTCGCGGTTATTCCAGATATCGTCGATGATCTGCTCGACGGTGCGCAGCGCGGTTTCAGGAGGCTCGGCCGTGATTGCCACGGCTTTCTTGAAGTACTCGATGAGCGTGCCGTTGAAGCAGTCAAAGACCGTGAAGTGGGATTTATTGGAGAAATGCTCGCCTTTGCGCGTGCCCCTTCCGAGCATTTGTTCGAAGAGAATACGCGATTTCACCGGCCGCAAGAATACGATGAACTCGAGATCGGGTATATCCACGCCGGTCGATAGAAGATCCACGGTCACCGCAACCCCGGGCTCCTTGCGGTTTCTGAACTCGCGGATTTTCTGTAGCGGCCGGTCGACCCGTCCCGTGATCTTGGCGACAAACGATTCGCCTTTGCCGAATACGTCGCGGCCGATATCGACCAGGCTGTCGCAATGCGAGGTGTGCGGGAGGTCGTTCGCCGCGAAGATGAGGATTTTGGGGAAACGGCCGAACTCCGCCTCATGCTGTTCCGCGTATTTCTTTATCTCTAGTAGGATTTTTCGGTTGGAGTCAGGCGCCGTGACCTTTCGCTCGACCTCGGTGCTGTCGTACTGCCGCTCGTCCTCTAATAGATCGAGTTGTTTGGCGCCGGTTTCCGGGTCCACGTAGTCCACTTGATCACCCGGGTTGAGAAAAACCCCGCGCATGCGCACGTCGGATTTGATGTTGACCACGTCGTAGTCGACCAGGTGGCCCTCGCGAACCGCGCGAATGTATTCGTAGCGGTAGACGATATCCTTGAAATAAGCGGTTGTATGCGAGGCAGGCGTGGCGGTGAGGCCGACTTTGATCGCGTCGAAATGGTCGAGCGTGTTGCGCCAGACCGAGAGCTCGCCGCTCGTGTAGCCGCGATGACACTCATCAGCGATGATGAAATCAAAGGCGTGGATGGGGATCTCTTCTTGGTTCGCGTCGTCGTCGATTTCCTCATCGCCTAGCCCGAAGATCGCGTTGCGGCCGAAGAGGTTGATGGTCATGCGCTGGATGGTGCAGACGTAGACAAAGGCGTGGCCGGGCTTGGGATTCTTGAGATAGCCCGCGGGCATGACGTTTGGATCGAACTTCTCGTCGTCGTCGAAATCTTCACGCTGAAACCGTTGACTGTAGACCTCATAGATATTGTTAAATTTGAGGCCAGTTTCGGGTTCGAACGAGGCAAAGGCGCGGACCGCTTGCGCCGCGAGTGCGCGACGGTCGACTAAGAAGAGGATGCGCTTGGCCACGCCGCTTTTCATCAGGCGGTAGACTTGATTGACCATGGTGAAGGTCTTGCCCGTACCTGTGGCCATAGCGACCAGCATTTGGCGCTTTCGCTCCGCAGCGGCCTTCTCGATCGCGGCGTTGGCTTCTTTCTGGTACTCGCGTAGGCGCTGATGAGTGTTTGGGGCGTGGAGCAGCTTCTGGCAGGCCGAGTCGAAGTCGAAGGATAGGCGCTCCAAAAGCGCCTCGGGCGTATGAAATGCCGCTATCTGGCGCGAACGGTTGAGCTTGTGGCGAGCGTCGCGGTGCCAGATGACCTCGCCGTTGGTCGAGTAAAGAAAGGGTACGCGATAGCCGTGGAAGTTGAAGCGGCTCTCGGCGATACCTTTAGAATACCGCGCCGCTTGCGGGAGCACCTCTTGAGGGCCGAGCGTGAGCTTTTTGCCCTCGACCACGCCGAGGATGTCGCCGTTTACGCATAGGGCATAATCCGCCGGGCCGTTCGCGGTAGGGTATTCCTCGATCGCGCAGCGATTGTAAGCGCTCGGCGGTTTTCCGACGACAAACGGAACGACTTTCCAACCGGCTTCTTTCAGCCTGGGGTCAATGCGCTCTTTGCGCGTCGTTGCCTCGGATATGGATCCCTTCTTTGTCATCGATCATTCGGCGGCCCGGCCCTATCGCCTCAGCGTTATCGTACCAGTATATTCCGGGCTAGTGGAAAGAGTCGAAATTGACGAGAGCTGGTTCCAAACGCTTTAGAAGAGGTAAACGATCGAGCGTTGCGTTCAGTAAAGGACCTTTGCCCACTTGTTATGAAACCGATTAAGTGTCCACGATATCGTTGACGCTGCTTGCCATTTGCTTGCCGACGACGAGCGACGACTTCCCCTGATCGTCGTAAGTATGCGTAACTACTAGTGGAGCCAGCGGGGATCGAACCCGCGACCTCATGACTGCCAGTCATGCGCTCTCCCAGCTGAGCTATGGCCCCGAAACTGGGTGCTTCGTCGGTCAACGCCTATACAACGAACTTTGCCTTCGAGCAATGTTTTGGCCGATCTCAACGAGCGAGTCGCTTTTCTTACGGGAATTTTGACTAAAACCTTTCTGTTCAGCATGCTTGTGAGCTGATGGACCAGAAAATCGCCCGGGCTCGACGGGGCCTGGCGCCTCAGTCACAATCGCTGTCGACAAGCACGCGCTCGGGCACGATGGGTCGAATTGGGCTCGCGGCAGTCGGACTCTCTCTCCTCATCGCCGGCGGATGTAAGCCCGATAATCGAGTTGAGCTGCTGCAGCTCGATTCAGTTGCCGTCCAAGAGCTGGAGCTCAACGGTAGGCTTCGACTATCGGGTTCTGGGTTCCCTACAGGACGCAGTTGTCAGGTGATATTGAGCGGTCATATCCATCGCCCCGGCATTCATAGAGAGCGGTTTAAGCTGCGGCTCGAGGGGCGAGCGCTCTCCACGGAACAAGTCGAGGCGAGTCTTTCTTCGGTCGATTCTAAGCTTTGGGCAAAAGCCGGGACATTTGAAGGACGGATCACGATCGCGTTTCCCTCCCGAGACGGTCAACTCCAGGTTAGCGGGACGTCACCTCAGGTTCGTTTTGCCCTGGTTCAGCAGAACGCGCTCGGACTAAAAGACAAACGCGCTCGTACAGCTAAAGCGCTCGATCTCACGGCTTTTATCGGAATCGAAGTCGGTGATGAATACGATTCGGAAAATGGGCTGGTCGTCAAACGGGTATCGCCGAAAAGCCGCGCGGACAAGGCTGGTCTGAAGCCGGCGGATCTGATCTTTATGCAGGGGTCGAACTCGGTTCGTTCTTTGGCCGATCTTTTACCCGAGCCGGGAGCCTCGGAAATCGAGATGCGGGTCGAGCGATCGGGCGAAAGCGGCCCCGTGACTGTTCGAGTCGCTCTGAATGGGCTGAGCGGTCCGCGATTGCAAGCGGCGCAACTTCAGCTTCTATCATTGCTTGTATTCGCTCTTTTATGCGTGGCCTTGTTTTCACCGGCCGCCAACGCGCTGTGGCGCTTGCTCGCGCGGTTTTGGGCGACCACGGGCGGAGTCGAATCGGGCCGTTTCGGTACCAGACGAGGCCGGGCGTCGCGCCGCGGCGCAGCAACCGCTTCGACCGCTTTCTTTTTGCAGTCGCTCGCCGTTGGTTTGATTTTAGTAGCAACGGTCTTTGTCACTCGCGCGCTGGGCTCGGTCTTCGATCCGCTCGTCGTTCTTCTCTCGCTGTTTGTGCTTCGCATCTCTTTCGTCCTGTTTCTCTCGCGTACAAGCGATTTGAGAATGCGCCTACAAACAGCTCTTCGCTGTAGCCGTCGAATGGTTCTCGCTTGTGCTCCCGTCGCCTTTGGATGCTTTTTGGTAGAATCTCGCTCGCTAGGAGGCCTGGTCGCCGCTCAAGGCGCGCTTCCCTGGGAGTGGTTGGTTTTCAAAAATCCGGTTCTGTTGTTGCTCATCCCGCTATATCTCGTCGCGTGCGCCGGGGGTCTGCTTTCGCCGGTCCGAAGCGATCAAGTGCAGACCGTCCCTATGCGATGGTCCGAATCGGTTTATAGCGCCTTGAGCTGCTCGATCGGAGCGGCTCTGTTTTTAGGCGGCTGGCAGAGCGCGGGGTTGCCTTTTGGCAACGCGTTTGATTCCGCTTGGGTGAGCGGCGCGCTATTTTTGCTGAAGGCAAGCATTTTGCTTTGCGCGGTCCGCGCGATGCGCGCGCTTCGGTGGGATGAGTCGCTCGGAGGCTGGTCGATGCTGTCGCTTCTGCTCGGGTCCGCGCTATTGACTTTACTGTGGCGTTACGCCGAGGTTTCAGCGCAGCTCGAAGCGGCTATTGGATATACGCTGTTTATCACTTTTATCGTCGTACTTCTGGTGGCGACCGCTCGGGTCCTGGCGGGTGGTAGAAAATCCGCGGCGGTTTCGCCCCACCCGAATCCTTTTTTATAGGCCCCGCGTCTCGCAGCGTGATAAGAGCGTGTTTAAAAAGGTCCTCCGCTCGTCTTTCGGGCGGGACGGCCTGATCTGCGGCGTCGCTCGCTCCTCGAAATGGCGCTGCTAGTCCTTCGTCGCGGCTCCTTGCATCTTGGACCGTCGCGCTCCGAAATACTCGGTCGGACCTTATTAAACACGCTCTAA
>JAFGIB010000261.1 GCA_016929805.1 Deltaproteobacteria bacterium
AATTCGTGGTTGGGTTACGGTTTTGCGGGGGACAAGCCCCCGCGCTACGAGGTTTTTCGCTGTTATTTATGGTTAACGCCTATGCGGTACACGGGGTCCGAAGGACTCGAGTTCAGCAGGTTTTACAGGCGAATTGGCCGCCGTCGTAGTCAAACAGCAGTACCCCCCTGAACGGTTACGTTTTTTGCAACGTTAAGGTAAACACGCTCTGAGGCCTGAACGTTTATAAAATATGGTCTAATATAGGCTCAGTGGCATCATGAACGATAGGTCGCGAGATTTGAAACCGAACGATTCGTCGCCCCTGCAGACTCCTGCTAGCTGGAACAAGCGACTCGTCGCTGCTTGGCGTCGGCTATGGAGGAACGACGGTAAAGAAGAGGAAAAGTGGGATCGACGCTCGGAAAAATTTCGCATGAGGTACGAGCTGTTTCGAGAGATTTTGAGCTTGAACGATTCCATGTTGCAGTTGATCGCAGATATTGAGGATAAGCTTCTCGGTCGAGCTCCTTTCGCGCTTGAACCTTTAACCTACCGCGTCCGTAGCGCCATGTTCGACATGTTTGTCATGGTCAAGAATCTCAATCAGATAGAGAATGGGCGCTATCGAAAGCTTTACGATACGCTTGGGAGGATCAATAGCGAGATCGACGTTTTGTGTAACTTAAGACCTCAGATCGCAGAAGGTCCGCTGACCATTATGATGGACGAGCTTCGAGCCTCGTCAGCGTCCCAGGCCGGCGTCAAGATGGCGACGCTGGGAGAAATAAGGGCGTCATTAGGTTATCGGGTACCGAATGGTTTCGTGGTGACAACTTTCGCATTTGGTAAGCTCGTCAATGATAACGACCTATGGGACAAGGTAAGTAAGCTAAAAGGTATCCTCGAGATCTACGGGCCTCCCGCGCTGGAAAAGGCTTGCCGCGAGGTCCTAGCCGATTTTCATCGCATCGAACCGCCTCCCGCGGTCGCGCAAGCGATTTTAGATGCTTACGACGCGCTTTGGCCTCAACGAGACGTTCTCGTGGCCATGCGTAGTAGTGGTGTCGCGGAAGACGGCAACTGGTCGCATGCCGGTCAGTACTACTCCGAATTAAGCGTCAGTCATGATCTTTTATTAGAAAGTTACTTGGAGGTAGCCGCCAGCGCGTTTCGTTCGAATGCTGTGACCTATCGCTATAACCGCGGGCTTACCGAAGATGAAGCCTTGATGGCCGTGGGATGTATCGAGATGATCGATTCTAGAACGAGCGGAATCATGTTTTCGCGTCAGTTCGAGGATCCCTCGGCAGATCGGGTTGTGATAACGGCGACCAAGGGACTGGCCGATGCTTTGGCGGCGGGAAGGCAGAACGCGGAGGAGGTCCGGGTAACACCGGGCGAGCTCGCCGCGGTGCATTCGACCTTATTGGCAGAAGAAGAGATCGGCCGCTTGATCGAGGCCGCGCGACGTCTGGAGGATTACTTCGGTTCGCCACAAGATATCGAATGGGCGATAGACCAAAACGGCGAGCTGATCATTCTGCAGAGCCGTCGGATGGTGGACGCGCAGGAGGCTTTAGCGACGGCTCCGGAAATCACGCTAACAGGGGAACCGATTATCAGCGGCGGGCAGACAGCCTGTCCAGGCGCGAGATCGGGCCCGGTCTACCAAATTCGTAGCGATATAGAGATAGACAGATTTCCCGAGGGCGCCGTGTTGGTAGCGCGAAACTCCTCGGCGAAATTTTCTCGTCTGATGTCGAAATGCGCGGCAATCGTGACGGATGTCGGAACGTCGACCGGACACATGGCCATTCTCGCGCGCGAGTTCGGCGTGCCCACGATCGTGGGACTTGCTGATGCAACCTCTGTGCTCGAGCAAAACCGTATCGTCACGGTGGACGCAACCTCGCGCCGAATCTGGGACGGAGCGGCCGCCATACCCGAAAGTAAAGCTTTGGCGCGTTCTCGCCTGGCGGATTCACAAGCGGCCAGAAGGCTGCGTGGTATTGCCAAGCTGGTTTCGCCGTTACATCTGACCGATCCCACGTCTGCGGACTTCAAGCCCTCCAAGTGTCGATCTTTACACGACATAACCCGGTTCGTGCACGAGAAAGTGTATGAGGCGATGTTTCGTATCAGCGACCTCGCGAGTCGCGATCGCGTTCACTCGCTCAAGCTCGACGCGCATCTACCGCTCGATATTCGTGTATTCGACATCGGCGGTGGTCTGGCGATGCGTACCCCTGAATCGAAAGACGTCACGCCCGGCGAGGTACGTTCTGAGCCTTTAGTGGCATTTCTTCAGGGGCTGCTCGATCCGCGGATTCGATGGGACAGACCGCGTAATGTTTCGGCGCGCGGATTTCTCTCGGTCCTGGGAGAAAGTATGGCGGGTCCACCGCCGGAAGTCCGCGGCGTCGGCAGCACCTCCTATATCGTATTGTCTGATCGTTATATGAATTTCAGCACCAAGGCCGGTTATCATTTTTCGACAGTCGATACTTATTGTGGAAAAATACAAAACAAGAATTATATCCATTTTCACTTCGCCGGTGGCGGCGCCACGGAAGATCGCCGATCGCGCCGTGTTCGGTTTTTAGCGGCTGTATTGTCACACCTCGGGTTTCACGTGCCGGCGCGGGGCGATCTGCTTACAGCGCGCTTGGATAAGTATGATCGCGATTATACGCTCAAAACCCTGATACAGCTCGGGCGACTGACGATGTGCGCGAGGCAGCTCGACATGCTGATGGACAGCGACGCCGCGGCCGACGCTTTCGCGGGAGCCTTTATTCGAGAGGAATTCGAACGCTTTTAGTGCGCGCTTTTCACGAGCTCTTGCTGGCGCGTAAGGTTCATCAAGCGAGTGACGACAAGCGAGCCGCTCTTATCATAGTAAGCCAGTCGCACCTTGTCTCCCACAACCGGCTCAGCTCCGATCTCGGCGCCTACTAGGGAAAAGAGCAACTCTTGATTTTCGCCGGCCTCGTCCTGGACCTTAATAACCTTGGACGCGGCATCATAGGTCGTTACCGTGCCCTGTAGCACCTTCGGCGGTTCGCCGCACGCGCTCGCCGCAATCAAGAAAAACAACAGCACTAGAATTGTACGAAACGTTCTCATGGCTAATCCTCCGCTCGTGCTCGCTTTTGAGCGGCTCGTTCTTTCGCAATTCCATGTATCAACAGCAGTAAAATCACGCCGCTAATACCGATACCGGCGACGAGAATCAGTACCGAGGAGGCGGTTATAAACTCTAGCTGCTTCATGGCCACCGAGGCGCAGGCGATAAAAATCGTGACCGCGAATAGCAGTCGGATAAAATAACCGCGCACGTACTTGACCGCTACCGTGCCCATCTGCGCGCCCGCCGCCGCGCCCAACAGCATCCACATCGCGGCGAGTAGATCCACCCGCCCTTTGACTCCATAGGTAAAGGCGCCGTATGCTCCCGTTATCATTACTTCGAATAGATCGGTGCCAACCGCGACTAAGGTGGGGCATCCCATTAAATAGATCAGCGCCGGCATGCGAATAAAACCGCCTCCCACGCCGAGCAGGGCGGCGACCAATCCCGTTACCAACCCGACGAAAATAGGCAGCCAAAGCGAGCACGTGATCTTGGAAGCTTCGAAACGAACCATGGGAGGAATGTGAACGCGTTGTAACTTCTGAGCGAAGGTCTCTTGTGCCACCGGTGACGTCTGCGCGGAAGCGGCGCGCTTTTGTCTCATCACGTGGCTTAAGTAATCATACAGAACATAACTACCGATCGCGGCCAAGAACACGATGTAGATTTTACGGATCAATGATTCCGCCAGCCCGATGCGCTCCAAATAGATGACCAACCGGGCGCCCAGCTCCATTCCGGTCGTGGTTCCGATGATCATCGCCACCGCCAGTTTGACATCGACGTTGCCGAACTTGCCGTGTCGGATGGTCGAGACGATCGATTTGCCCCCCATATGGGCCAAATCGGTGCCAATCGCATAGGGCATCGGAAAACCGAATATGTTGAGCGCCGGTGTGACGATCCACGCGCCTCCGATACCGAAAAAGCCGCCACAGACGCCCACGGTAAAACCGATGAGCAATAGAAGTAAAAGGTTAAATTGTATTCCGGCGATGGGTAAATAGATGGTGAATAGATCCATGGGTTCGCTCTCTTGCTTTTTGGTAGCTTAAGCTATTCGTGATGGTCTAATTTACCAAGTTTAAGCCCGGTCATTTGCAGTAAGCGGTCGAAAAGCAGCCCTAGAAATAGTCCCATGCCCGCCATCACGACCACGGTCGTCAATCCGAACAGCCAATAGTTCGTGTTATAGATATCTCCGATCCATTTCGCGATGCCGCTTATATTTCGGGTATCGGCGACACACACCAGCTTGGTGGCGGGTTTCCCGCCGCCCGCCGCGCAAACCCGGTCTGCTAGTAGAAGTGTTCCCGCAAGAGTTATTAGGTATAGCAAGACCCGCGAACCGCGTATCTTTCTCACGATTTGCATATGGCGTCTCTCTTTCTAATATCGCTCGATGACTGTACGTGCCGGCCGAGAGGTCAGAAGATCCGTTTTTCGTGCTCATCGCAACCGTTAGATACAATGAGTAAACTTTTTATCGGTTGACCGCTTTGCTGTCAAGCGACGAATTGCAGAAATAGAGTCTCCCTCCGCGGTTACATCATCGCGTTTTTTTATGATTGCGATTCAAATATTTAATCGACTTAGGGGACGTCGTAAAATTTATGAAGCGGTTATAAAAAAAACAACTAGAGGCGGGTCAATTCGCGGACCGAGCGGGAAGACAACGTCCAGGCTTTGCCATCCCCTTGAGCTTTAATGTCGATTGACGGCGGCGCGAGCGACCTCGGCGATTTTATCAATTGCGCACGGCTTGCAAAGGCATTCAAAGGCTCCCTTTCTGATCATTTCAGACGCCTGCCGATTCGTGCTTTGTCCCGTAAGCAAGACAACGGGTAACTGCGGAAGACGCTTTTTTATGCGTAATAATAGCTCGATACCGTCAATGCCGGGCATTTTGACGTCTAGGATTACGACGTCAAAGCTCTGTCTTTTGAGTATCATCAGCGCGGTTTCTCCGTCCTGCACGGGACACACGAAAAAACCGCGCCGTTCCAGCGTCTTAGCCGCGGCATCCAAAAACTCGACTTCATCGTCGACCAAAAGCAGCCTTTTCTTTCCGTCGATCATCGTCTTCGCGTTTACGGGTTTCGAGTATTAGCGACGTTCATCTCTTTGCGCAAACGAATTGGAGAATTCACAACTTAGCACTTTTGTCTCGTGGTGCTTTTCCGCGGACGCGCTCGTATCGGCGACCGGTAAGCGAATCGTAACGATCGTCCCTTGACCGGGATCGCTTTGAACATCTATCTCGGCTCCCCAGCTGCGGACGATCGCTACGCATACCGAAAGCCCGAGCCCCGTGCCCTTTCCGATCGGTCTGGCGGAAAAAAAGGGCTCGCAGATTCTCTCGAGAATCTCCTTCGGAATACCGACGCCCGAATCACGTACTGCTAATTCAACCGCGTACTCATTGCGTTTTAGCGAGATAACAATCGAACCGCTGTTTTCGATTGACATTAGCGAGTTATTGATGAGATGCGCTATCACCTGCTCCATCTCGGTCGCGTCGACGCGAACCCGGGGGACGTTGGGTTCGATATCGAGTCGCAAGTTGATATTGCGTTCGTGCGCTTGTTGCTCCATCAAATGCACGGTTTCCTTGATCAGCGGGATGATATCGGTAGCTTCGTAACTCGCTTCCGCCTGCTCTCCGAATCGTAGCATTTTTTGTGTGATAATTGCGCAACGTTCTACCTGTCGCTTGCAGCGTTCGATCGAGTTGATCAGCGTTTCTTTATCGTTCTCGTCGAGATCGATCTCCTCGAGCTGGTCCCATAGGTTGGTCTGCTCCGCGCTGATAATGGCGAGCGGCTTGTTGATTTCGTGAGCCAATCCCGCAGCCATCTCTCCTAGCGAAGCGGTTTTTGCGGATTGCAGTAAATCGCGATAGTAGAGATCTTTTTGTCGGTTGGCGTTATCGATACGTCTGGTTAAGTACCAGGTCGCAGAAACGTTTGTGGCTATCAGCAATACTAAAGCAATGATTACGATTAAAGCACCCCAGAACGTTGCCTGATCAACCGGCGCGCTGACCTCTTGTTCGTGCTGACGGACCACCAGTATCCATCGGCCGCTATTAATCCAAGCGGTTGTCTGAATAATCGCTTTTCCCTGTTCGATTATCCGGCGACTCTCCACGTCATCATGCCGCCTAATCTCGCGCAGCAGCGATTTATTCAGCATTTTTTCCGAACTCGATTGGGTCTGGTAGTAACCTTCCCGATTGATGATGAACGCCTCGCCGGTCTTTCCGATCTTTGCCGTGCTGACCAAAGCGTCAAAGGTTTTGCTGTTGATCGTCGCCCGCAAGATCCAACGTTGCCGGTCGGTTTTATGTAGTACGGCGATGACGAAATGCGGGTTCTTTCGATACCCCCAAAAAACATCGCTGATATAAGAACCACGAGTGTTGACGACTCGAAACCACTCGGTGTGGCGGTAGTTCTTATCTAATAGATTATAGCGGCCGACGTAGGCAAGGTGTTTGCCCTCGGCATCGATTACGCCGAGATCCTCGAAGGCGCCACGGTAGACGTCATTCAGCAAGTTATAGACGCGTGGTAACGCTTCGTTTTGGGTTAGAGATTGTAAAGAGTTGGCGTTTGCAAAGGTTTCAAGCGCACGCCGTCGTTCCTCTAAAAAGAAGTCGATCGCGGACGCGCGACCTTCGACCATCGCTCGCTGCAACTCCAGAGACCGGTCCATCAACAGCCGCGTTGACATCCATCGAGAGCCGACCGCTATAAACGTCAACGGCAATACCGACACCACCAACAGGATTAGGAGAATCAACCAGGTAGGGATTGGAAATTCTCTGTTGTGATAACCGCCGACGTGCTTCTGCGCGGTCTTATTTGGAACAAACTGCGCCACGATTTTCAACTTCTTGATAGTAATCCGATCAGTCGCTGGAGTCTCTAATGATCAGATTCGCAACCTCCTCGAAAACGTCCGAGAGTCGAACTATGCCCGACACCTTACCCTCGCGCGTTACCAGGATCGACTGCCAATGGCCCAAAACCATTTGATGGATGGCCTCGGTTAAAGGGGTCTCTTCGTCGACGCTTTCCCTGGCCGGCACCATGGCGTCCTTGACTTTTATCTTCGCGGCTTCAGCGCACATCTGACTTAGATTTCCTCGAAAAAGCGAAAAGGACTTCTGTAGTGACTTGATGAACTCCTGGCTCAGACCCGAGCGAGCGACGGTTTCGCAGTCTGAGTTCGTAAAGAAGGTCGGCTCAAGGCTGCGTAAAATCGCCCACTGGGTCAGCTTGCCAATCACGTTACCCGCTTGATCGAACACGAGTACAGCGCGGTAATGGTGACGTTCCGGAAGCAATTCCAACTGCGCTTTGTGTAGTTGCAAAAGCGCCTCTCGAATCGTTGCTTCCGAAGAGACCGATGCGTATTCATCGATCGACAACATGACTTCCTTGACTCGCTTTTCTTCCATTTCGTGACCACTATAGCCAACCGTCGCCTTTTTAACCTCGACCTTTTACCGGTCACATATACACGAACAGACGTGATAGAAAAGGCTACCGTATGTCATACCTATACTTACAATTTACCACCTATAACCTAAAGTCAACCGGGTTATTTCGGCGTGCCGAAAAAAGAGAAAAAATCGGGAGATGTTATAATCCGCGTGGACTGCATAACTTCTCTTTCCACGGACGGCAATAGTTGAAATTCCGTATTTTGTATACATAGTACCACTACGCGTGTAAACGTTAATAGCTATGCGCCGAGCCGAGTAAGCGAGCTAGCGATTTTAGCGCTGGTGCTACTTAGGCGAGGACCGAAAAGGATAACCGCTAAATGACAGATGTTACCGCAAGGCTTTCCGAGGTCCGGGCTCGGATTCGGGTCGTGTGTAAAATCGCGGTCCGGTCCGAGGAGACGGTTCGCCTGGTGGCGGTTTCTAGCGGGCATCCACCATCGGTAGTTCGCGAGGCTTACGCCGGGGGGCAACGCGACTTCGGCGAATTCGTCATGGACGATCTCGTTAACAAAGCGAAGGAGCTACAGGATTTGCCGGAAATTCGTTGGCGGTTTATTGGGCAATTAAAGCACACAAGGACAAAAGACGCGGCGCGCATAGGTTGTACAGTCGATTCGATAAGCTCTGAAAGAGAGGCAATAGCGCTGAATCGACGCGCGCAGGCGTTCGGACGTACGGTCGATGTGATGATTCGGGTTAATTTGGCCGCGGAAAAGCAGAAAGCCGGTTGTACCGTTCCCGAAGTCGCACAAATTGCGCGCGCGATAAGGTCGATGGACAAATTGAGGCTAATCGGCCTATTGACCATTCCTCCGGCCGTCAGCGAACCGGAGCTTAGTCGACCTTGGTTTCGTCGGCTTCGACTCTTGGGAAATCAACTTTCGCTGAACGAGTTTTCCATGGGAATGAGCGACGACCTTGAGGTAGCAATTGAAGAGGGCGCGACCATGATCCGTGTCGGTACTGCGTTGTTTGGAAGGCGAAATAGCGGCGGTTTCGCATACGGTGTCTCCCCATAGCATACCGACCGACTATAACAACGCCCGGTCATTTGGGCTGAGGTAAGCGTTCAGGGGTCAAACAAGTCGGCGGCCAATTCGCCCGTAAAACCGAGCGCGCCCGCAGGGCCGGCGAGGATGGTACTTGC
>JAFGIB010000262.1 GCA_016929805.1 Deltaproteobacteria bacterium
AATTCGTGGTTGGGTTACGGTTTTGCGGGGGACAAGCCCCCGCGCTACGAGGTTTTTCGCTGTTATTTATGGTTAACGCCTATGCCCGTATCGCCTGCCCTGATCAACACCTGCGTAGGGCTCGCGCTGCCCGCTCGCGATAACGCGGCGAGTCGTGCCAACCACGGTCGGCCCAGAAACTACAGAAATAAGATCTTACAAGAGACCAATGATGATGAAAAAACTCAGCCGCGAATTTTACGATCGCGATACGATTACAGTCGCGCGGGAGTTGCTCGGCAAACACCTCATACGCGTCACACACGGCGCCTCGCGAATCGCCAGAATAGTCGAGGTCGAGGCTTATCTCGGTCCGCACGATCTAGCGGCGCACTCGGCGCGCGGACTGACCAATAGGACGTTGGTCATGAACGGGCCGCCCGGTTACGCTTATGTATACATGATTTATGGAATGTATTATTGCCTGAACGTGGTTACCGAAAGCGAAGGCCACGCCTGTGCGGTGCTACTGCGCGCGCTGGAGCCGGTTAAGAACGTCACGGGTCGCACGCGTGGTCCGGGGCTTTTATGCCGGGCGATGGATATCGACCGGCGTCACAATGGTCACGATTTACTGAGCGAGGATTTCTATATCGCGTCGAGTGGAATTAACGAGAAGCTTTCAATCGTCAAGCGACCGCGAATTGGAGTAAATTACGCCGGGCGTTGGGCAAAGCGGCTGCTCCGGTTTTATATCAGAGGTAATTCGTTCGTGTCTAAGCCGTAGATCGTTTTGCTCTTGAATTGACAACTTGTGGCTAAAATATAATAATAAGTATCCGCAAAAGATCAGTGTCGCGGCAAGTAAGCCCGCCATCAACTTGCGTTTCATAATTCGCTTTCTCTAGGTAATGTATTATTAAATTTAGTCGGCGATTCATTCCATCCGAGAACTTCTGAGCTTCAAACACCGGATTGTCGGTGCGGACCGCAGATTTTCTTGATCGATTCGATAACCGTTACGCGTCTTTAACTTCGTAACTCACAAAGTACCTTAACGTTGCAAAAAACGTCGAGCGGAAACGCGCCGTTTTTCGCGAGCGAAGCGTTTTACGCCGACGGAGTTTTTGCAACGTTAAGGTGTAGTCATCGTTCATTTACGGCTACGGGCAAAAAAAGCATTCAATTGATGTTTGGTCCCTCGTGGTTATCGCTGCGTCGAACACGCGGTTTTTCAAACCCAAAAGGCGGCTCAAGTAACTCCATTAATGAAAGAAAAGATTCCTGATACGGACGAAAGGATGGATAAATGAAGCGTGTTTCCGCGATTGTAATGATGAGCATTCTGGCGACAGCGTTAGTCAGCTGCGACAAAGAGAACACTCATTCGTCTACCGGATATAGCGGTCACTCAGGGAGCATTTCGCCCAGCGGAGGCGGAACGATCGGCCTCGGGCTCGATGCCGCCGACACGACAAGTGCAATCGCTGTAGACAGCGGAACGGGCCAAAACGGTCGCGGTGGAACGAACCTGACGAGCGGAACCGACGCGATTGATGGATCAAAGGCGACCGGCGGTTCGAGTGGCGGGAGCGCCGTATTCGACGCTGCAAACGACGGCGCAAACCCGAGTGGGAGCGGAGGTTCAAGCGGGGCCGATGGATCAGGCGCAACCGGTGGTTCGGACGCGGGCGGCACTATCGGCGGGTCCGGTGGATCAAGCGGATGCACACCGCCCCCACCGGGTTCTTCTGGAAGAAATCCGCTTTTCACCGATACCTTTACCGCTGATCCGGCCCCTTTGGTTTATAAATGCACTTTCTTTATCACTTGCGGTCACGACGAGGCGCCCGCAGGGCATAACGATTTCGTTCTTCGGGAATGGTACCTGCTCTCCTCGACGGACATGGTCAATTGGGATAGACAGGTCGCATTCGGCGTGGATATTTTTTCGTGGGCGAACGCTAACGCGTGGGCGAGCCAGATGGTGGAGAGGGATGGAACGTTTTATTGGTATGTTCCGGTGCAGAAGAACGACGGCACTATGGCCATTGGAGTAGCTAAGGCGGATCAGCCCGAGGGGCCCTTTATTGACGCTATCGGAAGACCGCTGGTGGACGATGATTTTGAGAGGTCCAACGTAGGCTACGCTACGCCCCGGGACACGCCCTTCACCATCGACCCTACGGTGTTTATAGACGGCGACGGTAGGGCATATATGCTCTATGGTTGCTTCGGGAGGATGATAAACGCCGAGCTTAACTCTGATATGATCTCAATCAAAGGCACCATGGTCGAAAGTACGCCTATGTTCTTTTTCGAAGCGCCCTTTTTAACCAGGCGCGCCGATGTCTACTACGTAGTCTACGCTGCGCGTCAAAACCCGGCCACGATCGACTACGCAACGTCCGACAGTCCGCTCGGCCCCTGGATATACGGAGGACAAATAATGGATTCGCTGCCAAACAACCCGGGAGAGAATTACGCCACCAGCCATCCGGGGATTGCCGAGTTCGCCGGGAAGTGGTACCTCGTCTACCATCTCAGTCATGGCACGGCGAGCACGTATCGCCGTCAAGTGGCAGTAGAAAAACTAACCTTTAATGCGGATGGATCGATTCAGGAAGTGGTTCCTAGCTCGGGGCTGCAGTTCTAAATTTCACCACTCGCGCGTCGCGAAATCGATTTTTCAATCGTCGTCCTGATCTATAACTTCGATTTCGGTCGAATATCGGATCACTCTTGACGAATTTCGTCTGAAAAACAGTAGAGCTTTTTTTTTCGATTCTATTTCCGTACATGATGGGCTAGACGTCAGGAGTAATTGGATTTTTCGTAAGGTCGCAACGAGGTTAAAACCGGTGAAACTCGTTTCCGTCAAACCAAACGACGTACGTGACTCCGCACTCTCGCCGCGGAAAGCTTTCGTCTACGATAGTGAAAAACACTTCATTCGGACCGTTTCCCCACATCGAGGTGATACGCGGTACTTCTTGGTACTCGTATTCGTAGTCAGGGCAGGGGAAGGAAGCTAAAATTTCCACCTCCGAGTCAACGATTCTGGCGATGGTCGAGTCGGTGTAGAAATAGACCACGCCGTCGCTGCCCCATATTTCCCTTATGCCGCTGGTGTACTCGCATTTTTCTCCCGGCCACGAGAGTTCGCTGCAGCCTTCCTCGTCGCAGTGAAAGATGTTTTCCTCGTAGGTTCCCGCCCAGAGGTCTGATTCGCTAAAGCCCCAAATTGCGTAAAAATTGAGTAACGTTCCAGTATCTAGTAAAGACCAGGTACCGTCGCGCAATTCAATGATTCTTCCGGCGCCATCCGTGGTACCGAACAAATGGGCTTCGTCAGCCCAAATTTGGTTAATCCAGTTGTTGCTCATCGCTCCGGGTAACGGTCCCCAAGAACTACCATTGTACCGGATCACCTCACCATTGTAGATTCCATAGGCCAAGTCGCTGTTGACGACGAAGAGATCATCCACGTTGTTAATCGGTTCGCATGTCTTGACGCCGTTTTCAATAGTCGCCAGTCCACAGGCGCTCGAAACGCCGAAGGGGAAGGATATCCCTTGCTCTCCGTAGAGCAGAAGTGGCCCGTTTTTGAATCCGGTTAAACGCATTTCGCCCGGAGAGAATGGTCCCATAACCGTCCCTTCTTCTTGATATACACTGTCCCAACCATTGCCGTCGTTGAAGTAGATCTCGACCCTGGGACATCCCTCGCCGATGCATTTACCGAAGGGGGGTACGAGTCCCGGCGGAAGCGTATCGATAGGCGGAAACCCGGGAGGCAAGAGCGAAGAGTCGATTTCGTAGGTGGTCTCGCCGATACTCGCTCCTGAAACCAGGACGTAAACGCCGCGTGAGTCGCTCCACACCGAATGGGTGGTGACATCGTTGTGCATTTCGGTACAGAGCGATTCGCCGCTATTCCTCCAGCGCGGCTCGCCCAGATCATCTATCGGCGGATTCCACGGCTCATCGGTAAAGTCGTCTGGATCGATACTGCTTCCTCCCACGCCCCCGAACGGCGGCGGAACGACAAAAACGCCTCCAGCTCCGCCTGTTGCGACCGTGCCAGCCTGTCCCTCGTCGGTTTCGATAGTCGCCCGTTCGCAGTGACCGTCGGGATAGCAACACGTCCCCGACGGATCGCACCAATGGCCGTCGGGCCAGTAGCAATATCCATCGTCGTCGCATCGCACCGAATCGGACGCGTCCTCTCTATAGGGTCCATCGCCACCGGCGGAACCGGCTGAACCGCCACTGCCACCGGTACTCTTCTTGGTACGAGAATCGCCGTCGTCATCGTCATCATCATCGCCACGGTCGTCGTCATCGGCTTCGTAGTCGGCGTCTCTATCTCGACCTATTGCACCGTCGCGATACGATTGCGAACCGCTATCGCTTTCGTCGTCGTCCCTGTTCGCCTTCCTGGAACTCGAACAAGCCGCAGTTATGATCAGTAGCGTACCGAGTACGCCGCAAAGGCTGGATAGACACACCGTACTCTTCATGGACAGTTCCTCCCGAATCGATCATTGAGAATTCTATTAAGCCCTAATAACTACGTGTGGTCTAGACCTTTCTTTTCCCATTCTTTTCGTTTCCGCGTTTTTAATCCAAAAAAGGCGAAATATCGACGCCGATGCGGTTTGATTTTTTTTGAGAAATAACTCTTTTTTTTCGGGAATTGGGGCGTAAAAAGAGTGGCTAAAATAGAAGAGCGAGTTGTCTCGATTGAACCAGAAGTACGCCGGAACGACTCCAGATTTCGCCGGTCTCTTCCATATAACCCTGTCGACAAGTAGTCGATTCGAGCCGGACGAAGTAAAAGTCATCGGGTTTTGAATCGGGTAGGGGTAACTCGGCTCGAAAGTGTATGGTTAAGTCTACCGTCGGAACGGCGCCCGCGAATTGTCCATCTTTAACTCTAGTAAAAATCGAGGGGTACCAGGCGTCCGCCATTGCAGCCATGAGTATCGCGTCGGGATTACGTTGACCGACCAGACGGATCCAGCCGCCCGTCTTCGCCCGCTCGGATCCCGACCACGGTGCGCCGCCGATCACTGGGACCATCTCGTATCGCCTTGCGCTCGGTACGAGACGCTCAGACGACAACTCGGCGCGGGCTTCAGGCGGGTCGACGTCGGGCATGGCGATATCCTGAAAATCGAAGTTCGAAAAGGGCTTTCCCAATGCGCCTACCGCAAACGCAATCGGCTTTCCTCGCTGAAGCATACGCGCTGTAACCGTTGTTATCGATCGTCCGTGTTTTTCGAAAGCCGTCACGATGTCGATCGGTCCGGCTTTTGCCGTTGATAGATAGTAGACCGACATCGAGCGCGGCGCTCGCTCGGATTGGTCGGTGGTAAGCTGCATCGCGCGCAACAGAATCGCCGCCAAGTAGCCGCCGTTAGGCCCCTTGACGATCCACCATCCCTTATCCACCCTACCGCGAAATCGGTTCTCTTCGATCCGTTCGAGTTGGGTATCACGATCAAACCGGTGTTTTTCGGCTTTTTGCTGTCGCTGGGGTATCATCTATCGTATTGGTAACGCCGTGTTTCGACTCGAGTTAATAATCGAATCCGCGTTGTCAGCAAGACGGGGCAACGAGAAAATATGGAATTATCTCAAAAAAGCGGACAGTTGAGCTATGCTAATTTGTTTGGATAATTGTTCATTCATTTACTCGTAGTCGGCAGGACTTATATAGTCCGAATAAGAATGAAGACGCTGCCGATTGTAAACCTTGACCTTGGAAGAAACGTCGTGCGGAAACGCGAAAAAAGCGATGAAATAAGGGATCGCGGATTTTTTTTTGGACCGCGGCTTAAACGAGGTCTAAAAAAAGTGAGCGCGCCTTTAGTGCATGCTGTTTTTCGCGAGCGAAGCGCTTTACGCCTACGGATGTTTTCACAACGTTAAGGTAGACTGGCTTTTCTCAATAGGATGCGCTATAGGTATTGAGCCTAATGTTGTGCAACCCTCGACACAGCGCATGAAAAAGCGCATAGTTCATCGGGATATCAAGCCAGAAAACGTTTTTTTTCCGCAAAACGAGAAGACAATTCGGGTTTTAGCAAGATATTAGACCTCGGAGTCATCAAAGTGCCAGGTTGAATGAGCGCAAGCGCTTACAGGAGACACAGCAGAGCCGACGGCCGAGGTGACCCGGAGTCTACAATCGCTTGAGTCCAACACTTTGCGCATGAAGGGCCGAGGAGCTAAATGGGAAGAGAGGTTCTAGTGATGATACGCATACACCGATATTTTCTCATTGTGGTAGGGTTTACTGGCCTATGCTACTCGAACGGTTGCGACGTCACTTATCCTGACGGCAAGTTTCTATGCGGCGAAAACGGTAATTGCCCGCCGGGTATGTTTTGCCGCTCAGATAACAAATGTTATAACTCTTCGGAGAGCGACGACGTCATATCCGGCGAGACGGATTCGGTGAACAGCGACCGAACCGCTGACCAAGAGGATGGTCGGGACGATTCACGGCCAAGCGATTCGAAAGGGACGGGGGGAGCTGGCGGAAAAAGCGACGATCAAGACGATGACAGCGAAACCACTGGTTCAGGCGGGAATCAACCGCTTGTCGACGCCGATTACCCCGACGCACGTGTTTCCGAGGACTCGGAAGCGGATTCTCAAAAACCTATTATTCGTCCCGAAACGACCGTGGGTGAAGTATACGACGGCTGGACATACTATGAAGTACAGGGGGCTTTCTGCCGCGATGGGTCAGCGGCGGGGTATTACCTCAGAAAAGGCGCGGTCGAAAATCTGCTTATTTTTCTCAACGGAGGCGGGGTTTGTTACGACGATTTCTTTTGTGCGATTAATCCTGCAAACGTGGAGCAGAGTTTGTCCGGTGAAAGTCTAATCGGATTAACGATAGAGAATATTACTCAAGCGCTGCTACCGGAAAGACAAGTACCGCCTGACGAGGGTATCTTTAAGCAGGACCGACGCAATCCGGTCGCGGATTGGACCATGGTGTACATACCTTACTGTACCGGAGATCTTCACGCTGGTACAGAACGCGACGCATCGGTCATAACTTCGACAGTATTACCTTTCCAACAGTTCGTCGGCTATTCGAATATCGGGCTTTTTTACCGCAGCTTCGGCCCGGATTACCTGAGCGCGGAGAAGGTTTTACTGACTGGATCAAGCGCCGGCAGTCTGGGGGTTTTATTTAATTTAGACCGTACGCAACAATTCTTTACAAACAGCGAAGTCATAGCCATTATGGACTCGGGTTTTCCTTTTAGAGACGAGTACCTTCCGTTCTGTTTGCAAAAGAAATGGCGTGAATTGTGGAAGCTCGATGCCATTATTCCAGCAGATTGTACCTCGTGTTTTAGTCCGGATGGAGGCGGTCTATATGAGCTCTATGGTTACTATAGAAATAAATACACGGGACGCGTCCTCGGCGGAGTGGTATCAACCGAACAGGACGAAGTAATTAAGTTGTTTTTTAGCGCGGGTAATAACAACTGTACGGGCAATCCGTTGATTGGAGAGCTCATCGAGCTCAGAACCGGGGGAATAATAAGCTCTTACCCGCGAAACCTTTACCCTACCGGCCTAACAGATTATATCGAAAACGTCGTCGGACTCGAGCGAGGCGGTTCGTATATTTTTGAAGGTACAACACACCAGCATCTGTTCCGCGATCGTTACTACGAAACCAACGGTTTAGATGTGACGATATCCACTTGGGTTAAGGACCTAATAAACGGAGTAGCGACTCACGTCGGTACCTTACCCTGATTCTTGAGCTCGTCTTATAAATCCTGCCGGGCGACCGGGGGAGCGTCGATGCACGGGGTACCGCGTTATGATCCATCGGCGAAACACGGAGCGAGCGAAAAACCCGCGCCGTGTACTGCTTTTGCTACGCGAGCAGGTACTGCAGCGAGATAACCGTTCAAGGGGTTTCGATGTATGGTTACGACGGCGCCCAATTCATCCCGCGACACAGGCTTTTGTCCTCGGGCCGGCCCGTCAGGTAGAGCAAGTACCATCCTCGTCGGCCTTCCGGACGCGCTCGGTTTTCACGGCCGAATTGGACGGGAGGCATGAACAGTTATCATTTCCGGGACGAGCGAACATATACTTTTCCTATCTAACCATGTCCGTCACGGATTTTGCTCGGGCTCGATACGTTCCGGGACGAGGGGTGGCACAGAATGGCACAGCCGCAATTATGACAGCGACATGAATGTCCGAATTGATTCCTCAAATGAGGTAAAATCGAGCCCGCGAAATGTTAAACGCGAGGTAAGCGTTCAGGGGGGCAAACAAGTCGGCGGCCAATTCGCCGTAAAACCGAGCGCGCCCGCAGGGCCGGCGAGGATGGTACTCGCTGTACCTGACGAGCCGGCGCGAGGACGAAAGCCGGTTTTACGG
>JAFGIB010000263.1 GCA_016929805.1 Deltaproteobacteria bacterium
AATTCGTGGTTGGGTTACGGTTTTGCGGGGGACAAGCCCCCGCGCTACGAGGTTTTTCGCTGTTATTTATGGTTAACGCCTATGCCCCTGAACGGTTACTTAAGTGCCAACGGCCACCTATCCTATCGAGCGGTAATAAAAGCAACCATTAACGCGAGGAACCGGTGCCACGGTGAAATCGGGGCAGAAACGGGAGCTTTTCAAAAATGTGGCGGCGGAACCGCGTAATCCATCATTTCGAGGAACCTAAGAGCCTATCGCGGTAGGCCTTGTCGTCGTCGGCCGTTTTGGGCGCCTCGGGGCCCGTCGTGCTCGCCTTAGCGCTGCTAGGCCCCCGCGCGCCGTGCGCCGATCCGCGTCGAAATCGACTTCGGTCTCGACCGCTGACTCGGGAGGCCTATCGGGATAGGCTCTAGGGCGACGAAAAATCTTTGCTTTAAATTTCTCGTTTCGCTCAACATGACACGTTTGTCGCGGCTTTTTGATGAGTTAGCAGAAAAGCGGTTAATTTGTCGTAAAAACGGCGCGATCTCCGGTACCGTTGCCGCGGCTTCGGGTGTACGCCGACTTTACAGCGAGGCGATTATTACGTATACTTATGTTTACGTTTAAGCGAGGAAGAAGCGGAAGATGAGTACCTGTAGTCCGTCGCTCGGATTTAAGAACTATCCGACCGTGACCGACTCGATCTTCCACGATATTAATACAAATAGAAACGGACAACGACAAAAATGAATGCTTCAGCAAACGGGCATCGAGCCACTCAGTCTCGTGTAGCCCATGACTATCCTAAATTTTTCAAACGCGGTGCTTTTTATTGTATAACCCGCAATTATTTCCCATTCCTACTGGTTTCCTTTTTTTTCTACTTGGTCATGGGTTGTGCGGTTAAACGCGATCCGTTGTCGTTACCCGAACCTCCCTCAAGTAAGAAAGACGGTTCAGCGGGACAGGGCTCTTTATATGACAGCCGTACTTCCGACGATAGCCGTGCTTCAAGCCTCGACGCCACGGTAGACGGTGGAAAAGGGGAAACACCGGATCTCAATGATGGATCGTTATCGGACGGTCCCGAAAATAGTGACGCGGCGCTACCTGATAGATCGGCAGCCGATACATCGGTAACCGATACGTCGGTAGCTGATACGTCGGTTGTTGATACATCGGTCGAGGACGTTTCGGAAGCCGATAGCCTTCCCGAGAATGACGCTGAAGATCCCGTCGAATGCGATTTGACGGGCGTCTACGGCGGTCGCGTTACCCTAGAGGCCTTTTGGGGCGGCCGGTCGTTTTTAGGAGGGCTGGTCGCGTTAGTCGATGCCGGACGAGCGCCGATCGTTATTCATATCATGTACTCTATCGACTCGATTGACGAGGATGGGACGATTAACGCCACGGCAAAAACTTGTAACATCGAGCTACCCCCTTTCTATACAAGCATTATCTGCGAGGTCTACCAGCCGGTTTTTCCGCCGCAAGCTTGGGAGAGCGAGGCCAATCCTATTTTTGATATCACTGGAAAGGTTGACTGTCTCGATCCCGGTTGCGTCGTACATATCGATCCCACTCCCGCTTTATTAGGGGTAGAGCTCGAGGACCCAAGGGGTTCCTGGCCGGAGCCGAGCGAGACGCAGAGTTTAGAGTGCGCGTCCGGAGAGGGCGCAGACTGCTTTCCGGACCACGACGACGATGGTATTAGCGGTATCACGGCGGATTTGTTAACGGAGGGCAAGCCGGCGAATTCCGATTGCTTAATGCTCGGGACGTACCCGGGCGAATTCCGGTTCCGGGCGGCGCCGCTCTCCACGGACCTGAATATTCTCTTCAGTAGGCCGGTTCCGCGAACCGACAGGATTCATTTGGGCACGCGAGCGATCGTGGGAGGCGACCCGGTAATCATGGATAATTGCATTGCATTGAAAGGCCCCGCTCTGGCGGAGGGTTTCCAATCGCGAGCTATTAGCTGCATGATTCAGCCAGGAATGCCGACCGGGACGACGGGAACGGCCGGGGGCAACACGTCGTGTACCAGCGATCAGAGGCAATTCATGGACGAAAACCTGCCGCTTTACAATTGTATGAAGAAAGGCGACGTTCCAGATCCGGAGTTGACCGCGATCGAGGATCATAGCCCGAGTAACGGGCCTGATATTTCGCTGGTTAAGCTCGGCGAGTTGGACGACGATATCAGTTGCGAAGATGTTCGAAACGCCGAGTATTGATCCCATGCGCTCTTTTTCACTCGACGATGACGGCTTGTATAGCGAGCGTTTGGCGAGTGACCGCGGCGATAGCTGATCGCGCCGCGTGGCTCAGTCGATGAATCTCGACAGTAAAGATGAAGGTCAAAACCGGTTGGACACGCTCGAGGCTCGATGCCGGCTGTGCGAGCAATTACTTCAACAGAGCATCCGCGAGCAACAAAAGATAAACGCCGAGCTGCGTTGTCTTTATAGTCTTGATGAGATCGAGAAACGCCGGCGACCGCTCGCGCGGATGCTGCAAGAAATCGTCGATCGGATACCTTCCGCCTGGCAGTATCCGGAAATCACTTGCGCGCGGATATCATACGAGTCTTTGTCGGTTCAAACCTCGAATTTTGTTCAGAGCGAATGGAGTCAGAAGGTCGATATTCGCGCCCTCGACGAAAGGCTTGGAGCGGTCGAGGTCTATTATACAGAGCTTCGGCCGACGATCGACGAAGGACCATTTTTAGCGCGAGAAAGGCGCCTACTCGAATCGCTTGCAGCGAGGATTGGAGATCTCGGCGAACGCGAACGAGACCAAACACGCCATCGAGCTCAGATAGCGAGGTTACTCGCCGAGCATGAATCGGAGCGACGGAGCGTGTCGCGGGATCTTCACGATGCCCTGGGACAACTGCTGGCCGGGCTGAGAATGGAGAGCTGTTTGCTGCGAAGCAAGCTCGAAGGCGCCATCCCGGATAGCTTAGAGGCTCTTGAGATCGCGCGACGCGAGGAAGCGATTATCGAGCAACTTCAAGGGGCGGTCAGGAATTTGATGTCGTTTCTGCAGCCGACAATCGTGGTCGAAAAGGGCCTCGCCGCGGCGCTTGAATCCCTGATCCGGGATTACCAGCGCTATCGGGATATTCAATTCGAATCAGTCGTCGAGCTGGAAGATGACCTGTTGGACGAATCCCGGGCGATTGCGCTTTATCGAATTATTCAGGAATGCCTCACGAATATCGTCCGTCATTCCAAGGCGAGCCGTGTTTGCATACGCTGCGCGCGCGAAGGCGCGGCGTTGATCCTGGAGATTTTCGATAACGGGATAGGATACGACAGCGCCTCGCAATCTGTGGTCGACGGCAGGGGATTGCCCGGCATCAGAGAGCGAGTCAAATTGCTGAACGGCTCGATTTCGATAACCAGCGCGGTTGCACGGGGGACCGGTGTTCATATTGAGGTTCCCATTTCAAATGCTTCGCGCCGATCGATGGGTTTATAATTAGTAGCCCGATGAGATTGCGGATATCCGCCTTAAGGTCAGAGGAACGGGTAAGCCGCGCGATTTGATTACCTGAATAGGCCGAATAGGTGAGCGCGTTTCTGAATAAGGTATTGAGAATTCGGTCTGCCGCGCTGCCCGCACAGGTCACGGAGAGCAGCGCGATATCGTGAGATGTGGCTTGATGTGCCGGAAAATCAGCGATCACCAAATCAAGTCGATGCAACCCATCGGCAAAGGTATCAGAGCGGAAGCGAAGACGCGCCTCGCACCAGTCACCCGACGGGATCTGATACAGAAGCAGATCATAGACGACAGCGAAGCTCGCCAAAGAATCGAGCGAGCTACGACGAGCGAAATTCCGCAAGAGATTGATCGCGATCTCGGGAGATAACGGCAGGCTTTTGCGGGTTCCGGTAAAAAATAGAGGCGTTACGAGCAAGACTCCGCAGCTCCAGAAGTAAACGTAATCGCCGTCTCCTTGCCGAAATAATAGGTAGCTTAAAACGTAGCCGCTCAGCAGAAGCGAAAATCCCAGGGGAGTGGTCGCGTCCAGCCAAGCTTGCATGCCGAAAAGATCTTTCAGCGGGAAGAGACGCGCCGTACGCAGGTCACGTTCTGAAACGGATCGCCATATTCCTTGTGTCCGCACGGGACTTCGTCGATACGCCTTGTCGATAGATAGGATGATGAGCAAACAACATAAGGCGAGGGCGATGCTTTGATAGCGATCGAACGCAAAATATGAAATTACTACGAAACAGAGCAACAGCGAATAGCGTAATCGCGCCGATCCCAAAGCCACTAGAGCTATCGCCTCGACGCGTCTTCTACGGCAAACACCGTCTACCAATAAACGTTTGAGCAGCGCGAAAAAACCGACGACAAGAGCCACCCAACCAGCCGACGCCCCGGCCGCCGTTCGCGTTTCCGGGAGCTTCGGCTTCGGAACATCGGGGCGATCTACCGGCGTAACCGCGCGGTTACGCGGTATGGTAAAGCCTATGGTCCAAGCTACCGTTCTCGGAAGATGAAAGCGACGCCAATGGAGCAGGGTTTGGTTTTCGCTATCGATAAAGCGACGATGCTCTAAAAAGGACTCCTCCGAGGCGAGGGCGAGCGGACGGGACCCTCGCGGAGCCGCGACCTCGATTTGAACATCTTGCAGGCCGGCATGCCAGGGCGGAAGGGACCACTGTAATCGGGCCGTTTTAGCTCGCGGGTCTTGTAGCGCGCGAGAAAGCAAGGCGGTGGTGTAAAAAAGCTCGCACGTATAGGTTCCGCGCCGCGGCGCGTGGCGCCGCTCTTTGAAGTTAAAAACCAGAATTCCGGAGGACCGCGTTTGAATCTCAGGCCGATAGCCGCGCCCCTGTTCTGATACCAGCACCGGGAGTCGATTCGCGTCGAGAGCGAAATCCGAGTCAAGCCCGTTGATCTCAAAGCGAGACAACCAGCCGCCTCGAACCGCGATTCGAATCGTCATCGTCACTTCCGCCGCTGCTCGTTCGTGCAGCTCGATGCGTGTATTCACGCTCTGTATTTTCGCGTCCGTCCACGCCCGGGCTTCGCTGCTCGCGAGCGCCGTCAAGAAGAACAAAAAAGAACAACACGCATGAACGATTCGCCGGGATGATCGGCCGGGGAGATAAGAGAGCGCTTTTGCTCGCATACGACCACAATAGCAGGTGTGCTGGATAAGCAGAAATTCTCGTCGATTTTAGGTCGACGCTGTAACGAATCGGTGTTGCGAGCCGCTTCGCTCGCGAAAGGCGCTCGAACGAGCGGCGCGCGCGCTTTTTCGAAGCTTTTTCAGGGTCGACGAAGCCGCGGTGAAAGAAAGCCGCGCGCGCCCTTATTTCATCGATTTTTTTTCGTTTACGCTCGACGTTTTTTCGCGACGATAAGGTACACGCACCCTCGCGTACTTCGCTCTACTTTTTCGCAGCATGAGGGCTCGTCGCCTTTTTGTGCTCTTCTATGGCGTATTTTACGAAATACAGGTAAAATTTATATACTCATTAAGAGATTTTGCTACTCCACTCTCTTACCCCGCGAATGTTGAATCGGGCTCGCGAAAAAAAAGGTTGTGTTATGGGAGCAGGCTTTACAAAAACGCTTTACCTCTCTTTTACTCTTTTTTCACTAGTCGCGTCGGGTTGTTTTAACTCATACAAAGCCCGCGATAAAGAGGATGCGGCGAACAGCAGGTGGGGCAATGTAAGCCGTGACGCGCGGGTAGTAGACTCGGGTCGGGTTTCGGACGCGGGAGAAATAGGCGAGGCGGGCGGTACCGTAGAGGGCGGAGTAGACGCTTGCGGTTCGGAAGTTTTGCAGTCGTCGCTTCCTATTACCGTTACCGGCACTACCCGCGGTAGCCCCAATCGGCTTGAGCCCTCCTGTTCCGAGAAAGGCGCTTCCGACAGGTCTTTTGTTTTTCGACCGACGCGGTCCGGGAGCTTCCGGGTCGACACCTTCGGTTCCGAATTCGATACGGTTTTATACGTTATAGAAGGTGACTGCAGAGGCCGGGAGCTTTCGTGCAACGATGATTTCGGCGAAAGCGTACAATCGTATTTGTTTTTTGAGCTGGAAGCCGGCAGGAGCGTAACAGTGGTGGTCGATGGATTTTCAGAGGAAGACGCGGGCAATTTCGTATTAAATATCAGCCGTCAAGACGCCGTGTGCGGCAACGGCCTAATCGAGGAATACGAAGAATGCGACGGCGCCGATTTAGGGCGCGCGACGTGCGCCAGCTTCGGCTACGACAGGGGTATGTTGTCCTGCGCGGCCGACTGTACCTTTGACGTATCGATGTGTGAGCTTGACTTTTCCGGAGGCTCTGGAGGAATCGCGGGAGCCGGGGGCGCCGGCGGAAGCGCGGGAACCGGAGCGGCGGGAGGCATCGGCGGAACCGGAGGCGCCGGTGGAAGCGCGGGAACCGGAGCGGCGGGAGGCATCGGCGGAACCGGAGGTTCCGGAGGTACGGATTGTGGCGCGATCGATCTAGGCTCCACCGTTCCCCAGACGGTTTGGGGGAGCACCTTTTTACAGCCGAATCGCCGCGAGCCCTCGTGCGGCGGCTGGGGTGGCCGCGAGCAAAACTATACCTTTCGAGCTCCATGGGAAGGGCTTTACCTCCTTGACACCTTCGGCTCGGATTTCGATACCGTTTTATATTTACTAGATGGCGATTGCACCGGACCCGAGCTCGCGTGTAACGACGACAGCCTGTTAGACCTGCAGTCGAGCGTGATGGTATTTCTGAAGGCTGGACAGCTCGTGACGATCGCGGTTGACGGCTACGGAGAAGTGGCCGGAAACTTCGTTTTACATATCGTACATCCCAACAACACCCGGATTTGCGGCAACGGGTTCATCGAGCCCGGAGAGCAATGCGACGGAATGAATTTCGCGGGGCTGAGCTGCGCGAATTATGGTTATCGCTTCGGCTCGCTCTATTGCGACCCCGCCTGCACCGTAAACCTTTCAGGCTGTTATAACCTGCCCGCCGGCGGAACCTCGGGCGCGGGCGGCGCGGGCGGCGCGGGCGGTACGGGCGGCGGCGGCGCGGACGCCTGCGGCTCTATCGGATTGAGCTCGGAGGTTCCGCAGACGCTGAGCGGTAACACCTGGGGACGGCCCAACGCGCTCGGCTCGTCTTGCGTGACCACGAGCGGGCCGGAACAGAGCTTTACCTTTACCGCTTTAGAAAACAGAACCTACGTGTTCGACACCTTCGGCTCAAGCTTTGACACGGTGCTTTCCATCCGGCAGGGAGACTGCCACGGCTTCGAGATCGCCTGCAACGACGATAGCGATGAGGGTCTCGACTCGTTCGTGGCTTTGACTTTGCGAGCAGACCAGCAGATAACCATAGTGGTCGACGGATACGAGCCGGGCGCCGCGGGCTTTTTTATTTTGAATATCAGTGGATACGAAAGCCGGACACGTTGCGGCGACGGCGTCCTTCAGCCGGGAGAGCAGTGCGAAGTCAATACGCTCGGGGGCGCGAGCTGTCGCTCCTTGGGCTATCAGAGCGGTTGGCTCTTGTGTAACCCGACGAGCTGTATGTTTGATGTTTCCATGTGCAGCGATCTGCCGGCCGGCGGCGGCGTTTACGGATTATAGCGGGATGCACGGCTACAAAAGTCAATTCATCGAATTCATGCTGCGATGCGGCGCCTTGCGTTTCGGCGACTTCACCACCAAGAGCGGGCGCGAGACGCCCTACTTCATCGATACCGGACAATACCGCACGGGCTCTCAGATCAAGCGGCTCTCGGAGTTTTACGCGAGCGCGATACTCGAGCGTGTAGCGGATGGTTTTGATCTCTTGTTCGGTCCCGCTTATAAGGGGATTGCGCTTTCGGTCGCGGTCGCAATCGCGCTTTACGAACGTACCGGCAGAGACCCGGGCTTTTGTTTCAACCGCAAGGAGAGCAAGGACCACGGCGAAAAAGGGGCGCTTATCGGCCACGCGCCGCGGCCGGGCGAGCGCGTCTTGATCATCGAAGACGTTATCACCGCGGGAACCTCGATTCGCGAAACCGTCCCTTTGCTGAAAGCGCACGCTCCCGTCGAGCTCGCCGGTTTGGTGGTCTCGGTTGATCGGATGGAACGGGGAAAAAGCGGCAAGAACGCGCTGAGCGAAATCTCCGAGGCGTTCGCCATGCCGGCCTTCGCCATCGTGACCATCGACGAGATCATCGAGCATCTACGCGGCCGCGAGCTCGAAGGCGGAGTCGTGTTGGATGACCGGACGTACAACCGGGTTCTCGAGTATCGACGAGAATACGGGGGCGAATAAGAGCGGCGGTGACAGCTCGAATAATGCCCTTTTCACCCGCCTTGAACTCTCCACTTCACTCGGTAGCTTTTACCTTAACGTTGCAAAGAATCCGTCGGCGTAAAGCGCATCGTTCGCGAAAAACAGCGCGAGCGCTAAGAATCCCTTTGGGTTTCCCGTCAACCGACCGGCTCGTATATTCTGAGGTCATTGGAGGTCAGCATATTTACGCCTTTTTTCTTAAGTAATTCAATCGCCGTATCATTATTTATAAAGCGAAAAATCATGATGGCTTTTCCCGAGACGGATCCAATAACGGCGTACATATAGGCTACGCTTATCTCAGCTTCCTTTATCATCTTTAGAAAATCCGCCAGACTCCCCGGTGTATCCGCCAATTCGACCGCAACCACCTCGTCCATATGAACGAGCATGTTCATTTCTTTCAAAATACGTTGGCTCGTAGCAACATCAGAAACGATTAGCCGAACAGTGCCGAAGTCCACTGTTTTTACCAAATTGAGCGCTCGAATATTAACGCCGGCATCGCCGAGCGCCCTTGTTATCTCGTATAGCTTACCCACGAAATCCTCAATCGCCACAGATATCTGTTTGATTTTCACCGAGACGCCTCCTTGTAGTCGCGTTTTGTGAAAAACCGAATTGGATATCACGTCGCCATAACTCGGCCGCGGAATATCAGTCGCGGACATATTAAACGAAAAATGAATTCGTTGTCTAGTAGAAAATCCGAGACAGAGATCAACGCAATGACTCTGTGCGTTCGTGTAAATAACATAAGAAACGATTTGCTTTTTTTGCTTTTGCGCCGGGGGCTGCAGAAGGCCTTCATCTTTTGGGCGGGACGACCCCGTCCGCGGCGTCGCTCCCGCTCGAAACAGCGTTGCCAGTGCACCGTCGTCGCTCGTTTCGGCAAGGGTCGTCGCGCTGCGAAAGACTTCGGGAGTATTTATGAGACGATGGTATCTTTTAACGCGTTTCCAGCCTAACCCGTCGCGGGGACATCGCATCTCGTCGTGTCCGCCGGCGGCGGGGTGGATTGCGCGGCAGCGGGAGCGGGAGTAAACCATAGAAAAATAGCCCTAATGGCAAAGAGGTTTAGGATAACCGGATGGAAAAAGTTGTTAAAATCGTTATATAAGTGATGGTTCCGATCGATGATATACAGGCGGACGCGTGGCGTCGTTCGAAAACAGCGTCACCGCCGGCCGAGCGGGCGCTACAGGACGCGCTCGGAAATTCGAAATAGGACACGAGTTGCGGTAACCGGACCAGAGAACGACAAGTATCAGCCATGACACACGAATTTCGTATTGTTGGAAGCAATGTTCCCCGAACAGATGCTAGGTCAAAGGTCACCGGCGCGGCCATGTACACGGACGATTTCAAACTACCGGGGATGCTTTTTGGGAAAATTCTCAGAAGCCCCATTGCCCATGGAAGAATCTTGAACATCGACGTGAGTAAAGCGGCGGCCTTGCCCGGTGTGAAGTGTGTGATTACCGGGGAAGATACGCCGAAAATAAAATACGGCAATTGGCGGTTGTTTCCCCAGACACAGGACGAATACCCGCTGGCGGTTGATAAAGTACGATTTATCGGAGATGAAGTCGCCGCGGTCGCGGCGATCGATATAGACACGGCGGAAGAAGCGCTCGAGTTAGTAAAGGTGGAATATGAAGAGCTACCCGCTGTATTTGATGTCGATAGAGCGATTATAGAAGGCGCACCGGTTATCCATAGTATCACACCGAATAACATCAGCGTGGATCGTAAGATTCAATTCGGGGATGTCGACAGAGGTTTCGCCGAATCCGATTATATCCGTGACGATGTTTTCCGGGTACCTGCAGTAAACCACGCCTATATGGAGCCGTGTTCCACTCTCGCGCGGGTCGATGCCGACGGTCGTATAACGATTTGGACATCCACGCAAACCCCTTATATTGTCCAGTGTCTTCTCGCATCTACTTTGGGTATGCGCGAAAATGATGTCAGGGTAATCAAACCTGCTGTCGGCGGAGGATTCGGGGGTAAAATGGAGATGCGGTCATGGGATTTTTGCGCCGCCTTCATGGCCCAAAAAACCGGTCGGCCCGTGAAGATTACCCTCACGCGGGAAGAGGAGTTTATCAGCGGCCGCAGACGTCACCCGATGAAAATTTGGTCGAGGGTGGGATTTAAGAAAGACGGCACCCTAATGGCCAAAGACCTGAAGGTTCTATTGGACGGTGGCGCCTATAACAGCATGGGACCCACGGCGACTTTCCTCTGTGGATATTTCGGCGCCATGCTCTATCGCATTCCCAATTATCGATACTTCGGGCAGCGCGTGTATACCAATAAACCGCCTTCAGGGGCCATGAGGGGTTTCGGTGCGCCCCAATCCCTGTTCGCGGGGGAAACCCAGATGAACATGGTCGCGGAAGCTCTGGGCATCGATCCCATCGATCTACGGATTAAGAACGCCGTGCAATCGGGATATCGAATTCCCGATGTGGCGACGGTTTCTAGCTGCGGCCTCATCGACTCGTTAAATCAAGCGAAGAAGCTCAGTAGCTGGACGGAGAAAAGGAGTGAGCTCAAAGACGGTAAAGGCATCGGTGTAGCGTGTTATAGCTTTATCTCGGGAGGTGTCTTTAACTGGTTTAATACCCAGTACCCATTTTCAGCGGCGGAAGTAAGGGCCTTTGCCGACGGAACGGTGCACCTATTGACCATGGCATCGGATATCGGCCAGGGATCCGATACGGTGTTAAAGCAGATTCTTGCCGAGGAGCTCGGATTGAAAATGGAGGATATCCGATTGACGGCCGCCGACACCGCCATGACGCCTCAGGCGGATCTCGGAAGCTGGGGGAGCCGGGTCACCCTCATGGCCGGCAACGCGGTGATCGATGCCGCGCGCCAAATCAAAGATAAACTGGCCGGCGCATTGTTTTCCAGATTTAACTTAAATGTGATCTTCAAAGTTGAATTCAAAAACGGTCGTGTTTTCCCGGAGGGAAAGCCCGAGCGCAGCATGACGTTCGGCGAGGCTGTTTCTACCGCACAAAAAGCCAACCAGGGGATACCGCTAGTAGCCCGAGGGCACTACACGCCGAGGGGAAAAGGCATCGTCACGCCCACGTTCAGTTTCGGCACCCAAGTCGCGCAAGTCGACGTCGATAAGGAAACCGGTATCGTAAAGGTCGAAAAGCTGTGGACGGCCCACGATTGCGGTACGGCTATCAATCCCGTGTCGGTCGAGGGTCAATTAGAGGGGTCGGTTCATATGGGCCTCGGTTACGCGTTATGCGAACAACTCGTGGTCAAGGAAGGGACAACCCTGAACCAAGACTTTTTGGATTACAAAATCCCCAGTGCTGAAGATATGCCGCCGGGTGAATCGGTGTGCGTCGATACTTACGAACCCGAGGGACCGATGGGCGCGAAGGAAGCCGGAGAGGGACTCGTGTCGCCGACAGCTCCCGCTATCGCCGAGGCCGTCTTCCACGCCACGGGCTTTCGAAGCACCGAGCTACCGATAACGCCCGAGAACGTGCTTAGGGGCATCGGCAAGCTATAAGAGGGTGTTTAATAAGTACCTCGTAACCGTCGTTTGGCGGGCCACAAGGACCCGCGCTACAAACACGTCTATCGCTTCAATCGGACCTCGTAGGGCGCGGGCTTGTCCCGCGCTTAAACGATAATTCTTAAACACCCTCTAAGAGCGCGTCAGGGGTTATTATCTGTCCGAATACGCATCGGTTGCGTTCTACTGTTACTCTTTTCTTTTAGCCCGCCCTCGGTTTAGTCCACTATTTCAACAGCTCGAAGACGCCGTACCGGCTTGGATCTTTATTGCCAAGGTGTTTATATGATATCTTTGAGCGCCGCTAGTTAATTAAGAAAGGAATACTATCGAAATGGGAAACAATGTTCCGGCAGTATTCAACGGTAGACAAGCCGTGCTTTGGAATGATCTCAGTAAAAGCATTATGAATGGCGAAGTCGCGCTCGTTATAGGCTCGGGTGTTTCGATTGCCGCTTGCCGGGCCGAGCAACAGGAATTTGCCTCATGGAAGGGATTACTCGAAAACGGTTTGGATAGGTGCCTTGCGTATGGGAAGATTGATAACTCCTCTTACATAAATTATAAGAATATTTTATCCGGCGGCAATACGACAGATTTATTAGCGGTTGCGAACAAAGTGGAAGAGGGGCTAGACCGCAATGGTAATATGGGAAGATTTCAAGGTTGGATAAACAAGACTGTCGGAAGCCTGTCTACCCGCGATAGACGCCTCGTAGAGGCTTTATCGGGTTGGCACGCTCCGATATGCACCACGAATTACGACGGATTAATTGAAGAAATTACAGGACAAATCCATGTTACGCTCGATGACTATCACATCGTTGAATCCGTTTTAGATAAGAAGTCGAATCGTATAATTCATTTACACGGCTATTGGGAATCGTGTTCATCATTAATTCTTGGTATTAAATCTTATGAAGATTTATTGCGGAATAAAAACGCGCAGAATCTTCAACAAGCGCTTTTTAATCGGTATCATCTTGTTTTTATCGGTTGCGGTCACGGAGGCATATCGGATCCCAATCTCGGCGCCTTGTTTGACTGGGTTCAAGAAACGTGCAGCCGGTCGACGCGGGAACACTATATTCTTATCCCCGAGTCCGAACGGCGTCGCGTTTCGGTCAAACATCCGTTTGTTTTGCTGTATTACGGTAAAACTTACGATGCTCTAGTACCGGTCATTCAACATTTAAGCAGTTTCGTTAGAAAGGAAGAGGACTCGAGTATAAAGGAACATGAAACCACTGAACGGGTTGTTGGGAAATTGATCCGAATAGTTAGCGACGATGAAGCTATCGCCGACGACCTTCGTAATTTGATTGAGCGCGGTGATAGTTCAACGCCGCGCGATTTTAAGAATAGCGCGGATACAGTATTAAGAGATAATATAGTAAAGCTATTCATTGAAATAGTTAAAGCCGCGAAAGAGCGCCGAATAAAAAAAAGCGACGCGATCGAAATCGCGAGTTACTTGATTCCGCTCGTAATGGATCAAGCGTTCGTCGATAATGTTATTGAAGCGGTCAACCGTATTCCATCTTCCCCGATTGAGCTCAAGGCGAAAACCTTTCTGGCCGAGGAGGCCGTTGTTTCTCGTTTAGGCAATCGACCCGCTGAGCTGATGAGAAACGATAAAGGAGAATTGGTCGGTAAAGACAGGATTTCTTTGGGACTTGAACCAGGTACGGAAGACGGATTCGCGGAAAAAGATTTTAGAAAATCGATAAGCGCGCAGTTTGACGGTCTCGGCAGTAGCTCGGACGACGAGGATATCGGTAACTATCTCAAGGCGATGAAAGACATCGGCCACCCGATTTATACCGATATCCCCGAAGGGTGGCGCGATGCAATTAGAATAAACAATATCGCAAAAAATTATCCCAATATTTTAATCTTCATTTTGGTTAGGCCGGAGAATAGTAAAGATTCAGTGGTAAAACTCGGCGAAAACGACGACAAGTACTTGGAGAAGCTTCTTCTCATATTATTCAGTTTACCCGACGACGATAAAGGAAATTGACCAATGACCACCGCATTCAACCCACCTGATAAACCGATTAAGCTGACGGCGCTGGGTTCTTGCCCCGAGCAGTTTCACGTGTTCGACGACGCCTCGATTTGGGCGGTGCGTAGCGCCTTGGCTACCGGACGGCCGTTGCTCGTTCGCGGCGAGCCCGGCACGGGCAAAAGCCAGCTCGCGCGCGCGGCGGCGTTCGTGCTGAAGCGGCCTTGGATATCGGCGGTGATCACCTCGCAGAGCACGAGCCAGGACTTATTATGGCAATACGACGCGGTCGCGCGCCTCGGCAACGCGCAGGTTTTGGGGAGCTTGAGCAAAGGGGATATCAAGGGGTGGCAAGAACAGCTTGAGGATAAGCGGTTCCTCTTGCCCGGGCCCTTGTGGTGGACCTTTGATTGGGATTCGGCCGCGGAGCAACTCGAGGCGACCTATCTGAAAGCCGCGGAGCCGCCGTTGTATGATAAAAAAGAGGCGGATCCAAAAAACGGGGTGGTATTGTTGATCGACGAGATCGATAAGGCGGAATCGGACTTGCCGAACGGGTTACTCGACAGTCTGGGAAACGGGGGGTTCAATCCGCCCTTCGGCGTACAGCCGGTGCGTCAGATAGAACAAAGGGAGCCTTTGGTCGTGATCACCACCAACGAGGAACGCGAGCTTCCGCCGGCCTTTTTACGCCGCTGTCTCGTGCTGCACCTCGATCTGCCGGAAGAGCGGGACGAGCTTATCGGGTGGTTGATGGAGCGCGGAAAGGTTCACTTCGAGAATAGCTCGCAAGAGATACGGCGACAAGCGGCCGAGCAGCTCGTCAACGACCGCGAGAGCATGCTCAAGCAAGGGCTGCCGGCGCCGGGGCAGGCGGAGTATATCGATCTATTACGCGCGCTCGGCGAGATGTCCGAGGAGTATAAGATCGAGCCCGGGGAGCTTCTTGAGAAGATCAAAGATTTCGCGCTGAAAAAACAGGCTGTAAGAGGTTAGCCGTGACCACGCTCGTCAGCCGCGCTGATTTGATCTATCTATTCGCGCGCGAGGGAGAGCAGGCGTTGGCCCGGGGCGCCGGTTTTTTACGCTACGCGAAAGCCGAAACGAAACCGCGAGAAATTCTGTTGCGCGCCTCTATAGAGGTTGTCTCGCGTACGCCGGACGATGTAAAGATGGAAGCAATAACGGCTCCGGTCAGAACTCGGGCGCGCTACTGGCGGGTCTCGGGCTATGACCGCGTGGACGAGGAGAGCCGCCGGACAAGGAGGCCGGACTTTGACGCGACGCCCTTTTCCGACGAGGAGCTCTCCGCGCCCGAGGGCGTGGCGCCGCCGATCAAAACCCCGCTTATGCCCTGGTCGCGCTTGGATCCATTTCTGCGCGCCGCCCTCGGCAGGGTCAGGCGGGGGTCGGCGGTTGATATCAAGCAACTCGTGAGAGATGTCGCGCGGGTGAAACCAATTCAGCGGCTGCCGAGGGTGAAGCTCAGCGGTTGGGCGCCGCGCGCCCAGCTCTTGGTCGACCGCGACACGCGGCTCACGCCCTTTTGGGATGACCAGAGCGCCGTTTTCGAGCGGTTGCGCGGGCATCGTGGTTTGCCGGGGCTGGAGGTCTTGGTCTTTTTTAGCGCGCCTGAAGGCGGGGATGACGGTCATATTCAAGTATTCAGCCCGAGTGAGAATCGGTTTATCGAATACAGGCCGCCCGAGCGAGGCGCGCCTGTTCTGCTCTTGGGAGAGTGCGGCTATTTGCGAGCCGAGAGCGATACGCGAAACGGCTGGAGGGCCTTGGGCGAGCGGCTTTTCAGGCGCGGATGTAGGCCTGTCGCCCTTGCCCCTTGCCCGCGCGACAGGTGGCCGCTTGAAACAAACCGAGGTTGGTTGATGGCGGTCTGGGACCGGTTTGAGCGATGCCCGAAGATCGACGACGCGGCCTTTCGAGGCTTTTGGGGATGCCCTTCTTCATATAAGACTGACGAGGAGGCGGAAAGCGAGACGGCGAGCGCCGATAGGTCGAGCATTTATAAAGAGCGCGCCGGGCGTTTATTGCGGCTATTATCAGTCGCGGTCAGGATCGAGCCCGCGTTGTTGCGCGACGCCCGGCGGCTATTTAGAAGCGATCAGGCGGATGTAGCCACCGAGGCGGATGCCTGGCGTCACGAGTCGGTTCAAGTGCCCTCTCCCGTGGGATTGGGGCTTGATCCGCAATTCGCTCAAGAAGAGCGCGAGCGATTGGCGCGCTTTGTCTCGGGCGACCGAGATATCACCGATTACCAGGGGCTCTGTAGCCCCCAAAGGATAGGGGGGGATTTGCGCGAGTTATTGAGCAGACACCACGCCTATTTGCCCGAGGTTATTCGGTTGGAAGAGCACGGTTATCTGAACGAGGTCGATCCGAACGAAAAGGACGCGCGGATCTTTAAACAGGGTATGAAACGAATGACGGCGACCCTGGCGAAAGCGCCGACCGACGGCAGGAGCGCCTGGTGCTTTCGCTTTTCAGATAGGTTACCGAGGCAAATGCGAGCGAAGTATCCCGAGCTAGCCTATCAATGGGCCTTGGCGTGCCGGCATCAAGACTCGCTCACATCGCGAGCTTTGCCCGAGGGATGGGATCCCGAGCAAATCGCCTGGGCTTTTAAGGAGAGCGAACGGTATTGGCGAATCTGGCAGGACGGTTCTTCGCTCGTCATTGCCTCTGACGAGTGGCGGCCGGGGACCGAAGAGGCTCCGCGAGCAAGCCCGGTCGGCGGGATAACCACCTGCCGTTCGTTTTTGAGCGCGGAGAGTAGAGAGCAATCGGCGCCTATAACCCTTTTTTCGTACAAAAAGATAGATCTTTCGCAAGCTAAGGCCGTTTCTCTCGGTCAGCTCGAACACCTGCGCGGCGAATGGGAGAGCCTGAAGCTCGAAACGATCCCAAAGCCGAGCTGGGCGAGCGAGATCGGCCGCGACAGCATCGGCTTGTACGCTGATTTTACCTATCAAGGCGCGACGCAGCGACTGCGGTGGATCAACCCGGGGTCTTTCATCATTGGCTCGCCCGAGGACGAGCCGGGGCGTTATGATAACGAGCGCCAGCATAGGGTTACCTTGACCCGAGGTTATTGGTTGGCGGATACGCCCTGTACTCAGGCGCTGTGGCAAGCGGTCATGGGTGAAAATCCGAGCTATTTCAAAACGCCGGAACGCCCTGTCGAGAATGTAAGCTGGGAGGATTGCCAAAGGTTTTTAGAACGTATTGACGGCCTGATTCCAGATCTTGGGTTGCGATTGCCCACCGAGGCCGAATGGGAGTACGCCTGCCGCGCGGCGACGAGCACGGCGCTATATTCGGGGCCGATCGAGATTCGGGGGGAATGCGACGCGCCGGCCTTGGATCCGATCGCGTGGTATTCCGGAAACAGCGGCGAGGAATTCGAGCTTGAAAACGGCTGGGATTCCTCCGAATGGCCGAACAAGCAATACGAGCACACGCGGGCCGGTACCCATCCGGTAAAGCGAAAGAATCCCAATGATTGGGGACTTTACGATATGCTCGGAAACGTGTGGGAATGGTGTGATGATTGGTACGGCGAATACCCTTCAAAATCGGCTAGGCGGGTTCTGCGCGGGGGCGGCTGGTTCGACGACGCCCGTTACGCGCGCTCGGCCTGTCGCCTTAGGCTCGGGCCCGGCTACCGCTACAACTTCATCGGTTTCCGTTTTGCCCGAGGTCAATAATGCGCCAAGCAGGAAAAAAGGAGCGGCGGAGCCGCTAAAAGAAGGTTAAGGTGTCGAAGCGTCGAGAAGCCGGAGCGGAGCGAAGGCGAGAGACGCTTCGACCGCGCGAAGGCGAAAGAGTACAGAATGAAAATAGCCGTTTTTAATATACCGGTTTATGACGCCGAGCCGGCGCAAAACGAAGTTAACAAATTCTTGGCTTCTCATCGGGTTACGAGCATCGATAAGGAGTTCGTTAATAATGGTGTAGAGAGTTTTTGGACTGTTTGCCTCGAGTACTTAGACGGCGCGACGGCTTCGTTTACGGTTCGAAAAGGCAAGCTTGACTATCGAGAAGTGCTAAATGAAAAAGAATTCTCGACTTTCGCTAAGCTACGCAATCTGCGTAAGACCTTAGCGGAGCAGGAGGGCTTACCCGCGTACGCGTTGTTCACCAACGAGCAATTAGCCGCCATGGTTCAACATCGCGTTACGACTAAAGCCGAGTTAAGCGAAATTAGCGGTGTTGGCGAGGCGCGTGTAAGTAAGTATGGCGACGCGTTTTTAACAATCCTATCAACTGATATCCGTTTACTCGACAGTTTCGGAATAAAGGAAGACAGTGTCGAAACGCGTTCGGATCGAGCTTGACGAGATCGCGGAGCTCGACAATCTCTATCGCGCGTTTTGGCGAGCCGCGAAAGGTAAACGAGATCGACAAGCTGTCCAAGACTTCGCTCTGAGACTCGATCATAATTTATCCTTTATGAGACGAGACATCATCAATGGCGATTACTCCTTCGGCGGTTATTCGCGATTTATGATTTATGATCCGAAACCGCGCGTGATTCACGCGGCCTGTTTTCGCGAGCGAGTTTTGCATCACGCGATCATGGCTCATCTGGAACCTGTATTCGAACGCCACATGGTGGGCGATACCTTTGCTTGTCGGCCGGGCCGAGGCGTATTGGCGGCCGTAAATCGCGCGCAACAACATATCCGGCGTTATCCCTGGTACGCCAAGGTCGATGTACGGAAATTTTTTGACAGCGTCGATCACGATATCCTGTTTCGGCTCTTATCCCGGCGTTTTAAGGGTGAGGGGCTATTAATACTATTAAAAAGGATAATCGAGAGTTATCAAACCGATCCGGGAAAGGGGCTGCCCATCGGCAGCCTGACCTCGCAGCACTTCGCGAACTTCTATTTATCGCGCTTAGATAGGTTGCTGCTTCAAAATATAAACGTATTGGGAACCGTTAGATACATGGACGACATCATCTGGTTTTGTAACTCCCGCGAGCAAGCGAAGGAGACGATGCGCGAGGTCTCTCGGTTCCTGGCTCAAGAGCGAAAGCTCGATCTCAAGCAAAACTTTCAGATCAATCGAAGCCTTCACGGCGTCAGCTTTTGCGGTTTTCGGGTGCTCGCCGGAACGCTTCGGCCTAGCCCGCGGCGCCGCAGACGCTACGCGGCGCGTCGCAAGGCTTGGGAACGCGCCTTTGAGAAGGGTTTGATAGACGAAAAAGGATTGCAGACCGGCTACGCGTCGGCTCTAGCGATCGTCGCGCATTGTGACTGCCGTTCCTGGCTGAAGCGCCAGCTCGGCCTAAACCCCATGCCTCCTTGCTGTCACGAGATAGTGAGCTAGGATGGGTTCATGAAGGGTGGCGGCCATAAGGCTAAACGGGTTCTGCGCGGGGGTAGCTGGAACAACAACGCCCGAAACGCGCGCTCGGCCTGTCGCAATAGGAACGAGCCCGGCAACCGCAACAACAACATCGGTTTCCGTTTTGCCCGAGCGCATGGGTGGGCTGGATGGCCCGCCTTTGACCCGGCCGTGATCCGGCCCGCGTCCAGGTTCGTAACGGCGCGGCAAAAAGCAAGCGGCCTCCGGTGCGCTAGTAGGTTAGGGAGAGCCAGATACCGAAAGCTCACCGGAAGGTCATTTTCTTTTAAGTTTTGTTTAATGAATCGGTTGCTGCGCGATGGTTAAGCGTCAGGGCAACGCGGCCGCGGTAGTTGAAACAGTTGATAACCCCGAGGATTTTCCTCCCGCGTTTGCCGCCGCTTGGGGCGAGGATCGATACGGTCTTTTTTGTGAGTTTACCTACAAGAGAGTCGTACAAAGGATGCGATGGATATCGCCTGGAACGTTCCGGATGGGATCGCCGACGAAAGGGGAGCAGCAGCGCGGTAGTGACGAGATCGAGCATTCCGTTACGTTGACCAAAGGATTTTGGCTCGCGGACACGGCCTGTACGCAAGCTTTGTGGCAAGCGGTTATGGGCAACAATCCGAGCTTTTTTAAGGGTCCGGATCGTCCTGTCGAGAACGTAAGCTGGAAGGATTGCCAAAGGTTTTTAGAAGGTATAAACGGCCTTATTCCGGAGCTGGCTTTGAGATTGCCGACCGAGGCCGAGTGGGAGTACGCCTGTAGAGCGGGCACGACAACGCCCTTTTCCTTTGGAAAAAATATCACTTCAGACGAGGTCAATTACGACGGAAACTATCCTTACGCGGGAGGGAAAAAGGGAATATATCGGCAAGAGACCGTTGGGGTAAAAGCGCTCGCGTGTAACGAGTGGGGATTGTACCAAATGCACGGCAATGTTTGGGAGTGGTGCCGGGACTGGTATGGCGAATACCCTTCGGAATCGGCGATCGACCCTATCGGCCCTGAAAAAGGGGCTCGGCGGGTTCTGCGCGGGGGTGGCTGGTACAACGACGCCCGGCACGCGCGCTCGGCCTGTCGCGTTAGGCACGGGCCCGGCAACCGCGGCGGCGGCATCGGTTTCCGTTTTGCCCGAGGTCAATAATGCGCCAAGCAGGCAGGGAGCGGCGGAGCCGCGGATCAGGCACGGCAAATCGAAGCGTCGAGAAGCCGGAGCGGAGCGGAGGCGAGAGACGCGGAGATGGCGTTGAGAAATCGTTAAAAGCAAAAGGGTGTAAAAGGCTCGCGTAAAATCAGCGCGGGAAAAAACTTTTTTTTGGCGGCGCCGAGCAGTCCGAAGCGGTCTTCTAACCTTGCACCACGACCTCGCGCATCCAGGAGGGCATGAAAAGCAAGAGAAAGATCACGAGCGTCACGACGGCTACCAACCGGCGTTTGGAAGAGAGCGTTCCCGGATCGGTTTCCGGGTGCTCGGAGCCGGAAAGGCGGGTCATGACTTTGAGCACCACCCACCAAACCAACCAGTGAAGGCCGGCGAGAAGCTCCGACCACAGGGGCGCGCCGCTTTTGCCGGCGATAAGAGCGGGCACCCCGTAGGCCAGCCCGATGACCAGGGCGCATAGCGGTAATAAATCTCGAAACCGTTTTGACAATCCGCGTTGCTTCTCGCCGAAGAGCGCGTAAGCCACGTGGCCGCCGTCTAATTGACCAACCGGTATTAAATTGATCATGGTGACCAAAAGCCCCGCCCAGCCCGCCAGCGCGGTCGACGATAGAACGATGTCGCTGCCCTCGGGCAAGGGACCCTTTATAACGCGTATGAGAGCGGCGTATAAGAGCGACCGTCCTTCCATCAAATAGCTTCCCGTCGTCGGAAGTTGATGAACGGGGGATTCCATTATTCCGTAGATGATAACGGGCAAAGCCACGACCAGGCCGGCTAAGGGTCCCGCGGCGCCGATGTCGAGCAAGGCGTTGCGGTCCCTGATGCGTTCTCGTATCGCGATCACGGCGCCCATGGTCCCCAGCAAAAAAAAGGGAAAGGGGATGAAGTAGGGCGGGGAGGTCAGTACGCCGTGTTTTTTAGCGGCCAGGTAGTGGCCGAATTCGTGCGCCAATAGAATCGCCATGAGCGGCAGAGAGAACGAGGCGCCCGCGGCGAGATTCCAGCTTTCGAAAAAGCGAGGATCTTCTCTTAGCGCTCCCACGAATGAAGTCGACACAAAGGTGAGAAAGATCAGAAGGAGCGGAAGCCTCCAACTCGGCCGCGCTTCAGTCATGCCGGCCGGTTCCCTCTTTCTGTAAGAGTCGCGCGAGCGCCTCGAGTTGAACCTCGATGCGCGCGTCAAAGGTGCCGGCGTCGCTGACGAGCACGCAACCGCCGCGCGTAATCGACTCGTCGGGCTCAAGCTGCACGGCGCAATCAAGCCGCGTATCGGAAAGCAACTTGGGTAACGCGGTTTCAAGCGCCTGAAGGTCATGCGGGCTTAAACGGATGGTTACGGCTCGCGCTCGTTGCGCCCGCTCGATCAGCGGTCGAACCAGCGCCGCGATGGTTTCCGGAGACGCGCAGAGCTTTTGCTGGACGATGCGTTGCGCCGCGATGAGCGCGAGCTCGACGATCTCTTTTTCCGCGGCGGCGAGCATTTGCTTTCGCTCGGTTTCGGCGCGTATCACGAGCTCGGCCGCCCGCGCCAAACCCTCCTGTCGGCCCTCGTCATAAGCGCGCTCCTTGAGCTCTCGGATGTCGCGTTCCGCGTCTTGATAGAGTCGCTCGGCTCGGCTTCGAGCTTGTTCCAGGATTTCTCGCGCGTTGTTCTGCGCTTCCAATCGCTCCGGCGAGAGCCGTTTCGGGCCGTTTTGATCCGCGCGTATAATGCGTCCCATTTTCATCCTGTCGGTTGATAAAGCGCTATCATTTATTGCGTTTTAGTCCAACTTTCTCCGCAACACCTCGGAGCGCGGCTCGAAGACCGGGCTCGGGATCAAAGCCGGGGCGCGCGCGCGGCGCATCAGCCAGCCAGTTGAGCGCGATCTCTTGCGGCGCCGAGGGCGCCAACAAAGAGAGCGCTCTTCGCGGGAGATCTATCTCGGCGCCGAGAGCTGGGGACAGCGATCGCGTGATGCGGACGACCTGCTGTCTACGCGCTTTTTTATCGAGCGCCGCGAGGTCGCGCGCCGTTTGCATGAGCTGTACGGCCGCGTCCGCGGACAACCCGGGTTGCGCCAGCCGGGCCTCGGGGTCATCAGCCGATATCGCCGCCAACGCGAAGCCTTGGCTCGCTTTTTCGGAAAAGCCCATATCGCTAGACGATACCAGAAGTTTCCCGAACCGTTAGCCAAAGAATTCGCGCTGATTCGCCGACCGTAGAGGCAAAGATTTCCCCAATTATTCGAAAAAGCGTAATCTTGGTATTTCGCACTTGGCGCCGTTCGCTATACCCTCATATCGAGAGACGCCGGCGCGCGGCACGCGAGAAAAGCGCGTAAAAGGCTTAGAGGAAGCATAAAGAGCGACAAAAAACCGAGAGAAAAACTCGATTCAAGGGAGCAGATGCATGTCGGGAAGCACACCACTTCGTTTTTGGCCGTTGACTGACGTCGGTTTGGTTCGTGACCACAACGAGGACAGCTTTCTGGTCGACGAAAAGATCAACCTTTTTGTCGTGGCCGACGGCATGGGCGGTCACGCGGCCGGGGAGGTCGCGAGCAATATCGCGGTGCACGCCCTGCGACAAACGCTGCAGACGGAACGCGAGGTGATCGAGCGATTCGAAAAAGGCATGGATAGCGCGGGGCGCCTCGATTTACTCCGGCTGATGGAGCAGGGCGTATTGCGCGCTTGCGCCGCGGTCTATGCCGAGGCGCAGAGAGATCCGAGCAAGCGCGGTATGGGTACGACCCTGGTGGCTCTGTTGATCATCGGCTCAAGGGGGTTTCTCGCGCACGTGGGCGATTCGCGCATCTATCTCATCCGCAAGAACTCGGTGTATCAACTGACCAAGGACCATTCGTTGATCAACGAGCTCCTGGCGCGCGGTCGATTGAAACCCGAGCAGATCGATACAATCCAATACAAAAACGCGATGACCCGAGCGGTGGGCGTGTACGAGAGCGTGGAGGCGGATACCTTGGATTTCGACGTGCTCGCGGGGGATCGCTTTTTGCTGTGTACCGACGGTCTGAGCAACTATACCGAAGATAGAGATATACTCAGCGTTTTTCTCGAGCACCCGGAGGACCAAGTCGCTCGGCGCTTTATCGACTTCGCCAACCAGGCGGGCGGCAAGGACAACATCACGGCCATCGTGGTCAAGGTACCCGATTTAACCGCGGGCCTCGACCGCTTGGCCGAGGAGGTCAACCTTAAAATCGAGACGTTACACGCGATGCCGCTTTTCCGTCATCTGACCTACCAGGAGCTCGTGAGAGTGATGAACCTGACGGACGTTCGTTCCTATGAATCCAACGACATCGTGGTTAGAGAAGGGGATGACGGGGATGAGATGTTTATCGTATTAACGGGCAGCGTCAGGGTGCACACGGGAGAGACGACGATCGTCAGCCTCGGACCGGGGCAACATTTTGGTGAGATGGCGCTCATCGATCGCTCTCCGCGCAGCGCCAGCGTTTCGAGCGAAAAGGAAACCAAGTTGATGGTGATGAAACGGGGTGACTTCTTTGATATCGTCCGTAAGGATCACGATGTCGCGGTCAAGCTGCTTTGGTCGTTTTTGGGTGTATTGAGCGAGCGCTTACGCAGTACCTCGCGAGATCTCGGAGACGCGCGCGAGCGGCTTTCGTTGCTGGATCTTCCCGCGCAGTTGTTGCAAGATGACGACATAGAAGAGCTGTGAATAAACTCGTTTCTCCTATCCCGCGTTCGATTCGCCGCAAACCCGTTGTTCCATTTCTATCGGTCTCGGTGCTGCTTTTTTTTCCCGCCGGGCTGCTCGCTCAGGAGATCACTCCCGGCGATCCGGATTTGATCTTCGAGCCGATCGGCTACACCGACGTTATCGACGGCTTTGAGGTGGACGATTCTTTTGATCTGAATATCTCCTTAAAATACCTGGCCACGCATTCCGACGGAACGATTTGGCGCGAACAGCGCGCGCCGGCTACCTCGGAAGCGGATCATCGCGACATCGCCAAATTTATCCACATGGTTCATCAGCTCGTTTTCGGGCTCGAGGTCGGTATTTACAGCGATCTGATGGCTTACTCGCGCCTTCCGATTGTTCTCAGCGATACGCGTGAGCTCAGCTCGATCGGTTCGCGCGATCCGGTGCGGGTGGTGAACGTTGAAAGCAGCGCGAGCGCCGCGGGGCAAGAGTCTGTCGTGCTGTTCGGTCTGCCGTTTGTAGCTCCGGTACGCTCCGGAATCCCGGAGATCGATTTAGGCATAGCCTGGGGTATTACCAACCAATACCGCGCGCCTTACCTTCCCACCTGGGTGGTGAGGTTGGAGAGCCGTTGGAGCGTCGGAGAGGTTTTACGAGCGTCGTGCGATAAACCGAGCGCCGCGCTCGATTGCCACGGCTCGCCCGGGATCACATCGGGTTATCACGGCTTGAGGCTCGAATCTCGAACCTCCTATCGCTACCGCTATCTCGAACCCTATCTCGGTGCCGCGCTGCAATTACAGTGGGCCGGTCTTTCGAGCTACTACTTTTTACCCAGTTTGGAACAAGATGGCGATCGCGTGCGCTCCGATGAGGTGATTAATTCCGGACCGCCCGACGAAATCGAGGCGGTTGTGGGGCTTTCGATTCTACCGTGGGAATATCCCGGCGATTTTCAGCGATTCATTCTCGATTTTCGATTTAACGCCGTGTGGGTCACCGAGGGTCGAGATCGAACCCCTTTATTCGATGCGCTAGGCGCGTCCAGGGCCGAGCCTCTGGCCGGCACCCAAATCGAACTTCTGGACCCGACGGATGAAGCAAGAGCGGGAGACGCTCCCTTTTACGGATTGACCGATGTGCAATCGCACGCCCGCTTCGGCGCGCGCATGGCGCTAATCATGCAGGCCGCTCGTTATTTGCGTCTGATGATCGGAATGGGCCTCGGCTATACCACGCCGCATCTTCTGACCGCGACCAAGAAATGCGTACTTGATAGGAGTATGAGTGAGGGTGAGGACCCTGATCCGCGTTGCCCGGACGGGGGGGTGCTCAACCGCAATTATCGCGACGCGATCGATCGAGCGGGACAGCGGTTCGGATTGGGCGGCAATCTTACCGTCGACGTTTTCACCCAAGCGCTGGGAACGTTCTAAGGAGTCGCCGAAACCGATATTTTTTACGCTAGCTTTACCTTCAGTATTCGTTGGTAGATCAGTTTGCGAGGCAGATCCGTCTCTTGTGCCAGCCTTATCGCCGTGTCTCTCGGCGTCATACCGCGAATAAGATAGGCGCGAATCGTTTGGTCGAGATCAGCCGGAATCTCTTTCCGGTTTTCGCTATTGCTACCCGCGACGACCAGGGTTATCTCGCCTTTGGTTTCGGGACCAAACCGGCGCGCGAGCTCCTCTAGGGGGGCGTTGACGACCTCCTCGTACAGCTTGGTCATTTCACGGCACAACGCCGCGCGCCTGCCGGGCTCGGTTTTATCGACCAAATCCGCCAGCGTTTGCGAGATGCGTTGCGGCGATTCAAAGATCACGGTCGCTTCTGTCGCCCGCGCGATGCACGACAGCAGCTTCTCCCTTTTTGTTCCGCTTCGGGGAAGAAAGCCGACGAATCGGAACGAGTCACAAGCAACGCCGGAAACCGCTAACGCGGCGGTGACCGCGCTTGGTCCCGGCACCGACTCGACCGCGATGGCTTCGGCCAGAGCGCGTTGTATCAGAACGGCGCCGGGGTCGCTGATCACCGGCGTGCCCGCGTCCGTGACCAGCGCGAGACGCTCGCCTTTTCTCAGCCGCTCTAGATAAAGCCGCACCGATCTCTCGTTCGTGTGCGCGTGAAAGGATCGCAGCGGCGTTTTGATATCATAGTGAGCGCACAGCCGGCGCGTGAGCCGGGTATCCTCGGCCAGGACGAGATCGCTTTCCTTCAACGTTCGCAGCGCCCGCAGGGTGATATCCTCGAGGTTGCCGATCGGGGTGGCGACGATAGAAAGGCGGCCGGCGATACCTCGTTCAGACCTCAAAAGCGCCTTCTCCCATCTCTTCGGATAGAAATTTCTTTATCTTATCCTGCAGGCGCTTTTCGATTTGTCTTACCCGCTCGCGGCTCACACCGAATTCGTCTCCCAGCTCCTGCAGCGTCCTGGGTTCCTCGGAAATCAGCCGCTGGTTGAAAATCTGTTCCTCTTTTCCGTTCAGCGTCCTGCCGAAGACCTCGAGCTTTTCGCGCAATATCATCCCGATTTGCTCGTCCGCCAGTATGTCATCGACGTCTTTTGACTCTTCTCGCAGAAGATCCACCCGGCTTTTCGAGCCTTCATCCGATTTCTTTATCGGCGCATCGAGCGAGAGGTCGCCGGCCGCCAGCCGCCGGTCCATCTCTATCACCTCCTGCTTGGAGACGTCGAGCTGTTTGGCGACCACATCAGAGGTCGGCTCGATGCCCAAGGCGGCGAGCTTCGCCTTCTCTTTCTTGAGGTTAAAGAAGAGCTTTCGTTGCGCCTGAGTCGTGCCCAATTTGACCAAGCGCGCGTTGTTCAGGATGAACCGAAGAATATAGGCGCGGATCCACCAGGCGGCATAGGTCGAAAGCTTTACCCCTTTATAAGGGTCGTATTTTCTCACCGCCTGCATCAGCCCGATATTCCCCTCTTGCACGATATCCATCAGATTCTTATACGCGTTGCGGTAGTCATAAGCGATTTTAACCACCAGTCGAAGATTCGAGGTAACGAGCTTCGCCGCCGCTTGAACGTCTCCGGCCTCGAAATACTGGATCGCGGTTGCCTGCTCTTCCTCCGGCGTTAGAAGTTGATATCGCTTGACGTCGCGCATATAGGCCTGAAGCGGATCGTAGCGGGCGAGCGGCGCGCGTTTCCGCACCGCGAGCGCGCGCGACGGAGCGCGTGCGAGCGCGTACCTGGATGCCTCCTCTTCCTCGGCCATCGCGACAAAGAGCGTCTCGGCCTCGTCCTCGACCAATTCGGCCGCGGCCCCGCCGTTCGCATATTCCCCTATATCCGGCTCCTCGCCGGCGGGGTCGCTCACTTCGGGCAGCGTGTCACGCTTTGCTTTTTCATCCGCCATTTGTCGTAACGATCGTCGAGAGCTACTGATTGACTTATCTATATGACACTGAAGCCGGACCGACAAAAGGTGGCGGTCCTGGAGCAACCCAGTAGTATAGTAGCCAAAATCCGAAATGCCGCTTCATTTACCATTACTTGTTCAAATGTGCAGTTCTAATGTAAAAAAAGGCCCAATACTTCGGGTTGTTGAGGTGATATGGTTTTATAAGCCGAGCGAAGCGCTTTATGCCGACGGATTTTTTGCAACGTTAAGGTAAACCGCGAGCCGAGAATCAGATAAGAGTCGATGACGAGCTGCGAGAAACTGAGGGAGGTGATCCGACAAGGCAGGCGGCTGGTGGTTTTTCTTCACGACCATCCCGATCCGGACGCGCTCGCCGCCGGTTGGTTGTTGCAGCGGATCGGCGAGAAACTCGAGGTGCCGTCTCGCATCGTCTACGGGGGTCAAATCGGTCGCGCTGAGAACGAGACGATGGTCAGACTGCTGCGCATTCCGGCTCGGCCGTTGCGCGAGAAGATGAGGTTTTTCAAAAGCGACCGCTATGCCGTGGTGGACACCCAGCCCGGTAGCGGCAACAACCTCTTCCCGCATAAACGGATGCGCTGTCATATCGTGATAGACCATCATCCGCGGCGCTCGGCTTTTGAGGCGGATTTTGTCGAGGTGCAGCCCGAGCAGGGAAGCACCACCACCATGCTGCTCGAGCTGTTTCAGCAATTCGGCTTTGAGCTTGACGCCGACCTCGCTACCGCCGTGGCCTACGCCATCATCTCGGAGACCCAGGACCTGGGACGTGAAACCACCGCGTCCGATCGCCGGGCTCTGCACAGCGTGCTGCCCTTGGTCAGGCTACAGGTGCTCGGTCGGATTCGCCACCCGGTGCACGACCGCGAGTACTACCGCACCGTTGCCCGCGCCATGCGCGAGGTTCTGGTGGCGAAGAACACCTGCGTCTGCCACATCGGAGAGGTGCACCAGCCGGGAATGGCGGCCGAGCTGGCCGATTTTCTGATCCCCATGGAGCGCGTCACCTGGTGTTTGGTGACGGGTTATTACCTCGGGACCATGGTGGTTTCGATACGCACCACCCACGAGAAGGCGCATTCCGATCGGATTATAAGCTCTATATTACGGGGGTTGGGAAAAGGCGGCGGCCATCACATGATCGCCGGCGGCGCGGTGCCGTGCGCGAGCCTGGATGACTACCGCCAAAAAGCCGAGCAGATCACGGACCGATTTCTCAAAAGATTATCGCGCCGCGCGCCCGAGCGTCTGCATCCGCTTCTACAATAAGGTTGATGCAGACGCCCGTCGACGCGGATCGCCTCGCTCTTGAAGGTGCTACTCTTCGTCGCAAGCGAGCTTACATTTGCCGGCCGCGGGCTCGCTCAAGCGACCGTTTGAACAGGTCGTTTCCTCCGTCAGGCAGGCGTAGTAATCTTCCATATCGCAGTCATCGTCGTCGAGCGCATCCGGGCAGGTCTCTTCAACGCTGAGCTTTTGACTGACGCATTCCAAATCGTTATAGCTTTCCACGTAGTCCTCGCACGCGGCTTGATTGCCTCCGCACCCCGCGGCGAGCGCGAATAGAGCTAAAATTATCGAGATCAAACCAGCTTTTTTCATAGTAGTCCTCCTCCTGTTGGGGTTGAAAAACGGCTGTTGTGCATCGCTCTTCACGGCGTATACATCGATAAAACCAAATGCTTTCAGCCGTCTACTAAGACTTATAAGCACGAGCCGTGCCAATCGAGCCGCTTGCCGCCGGTTCGGGTCGATTCCGCGAAAAGAAGGCGATTTTCGCGTCGCCGTTTTCGAACCCGAGGATCTAATATCAAGAGCGAGGCGCGCGAAAGAATTCTCTGTGGCAAAATCGGCACAGCTTCTGAATCCTCGTGTGCGCGCCAATCACAGACTCTACGGGGGAGTTCTTAGAGTTTTATTCGTCGCGTAGCGCTTGTTCTGTTTCAGTTGCAGCCGGCGCGGTTTCCGGTAGGGTGGCGATTAGACCGATCGTAAAACCTAGCGAAGCGGTCTCGCCCTTTTGGGGAACGTCCAGCGATATCTGGTTGATCAGTTCCAGTTCATCCATGAGATAGACGTTATATCCAAGCGCCAGGCAACCGATATCTAGACCGCGGTCTACGTCCACGGGATCGGGAAGAATATTCATGTCGTATTCCAGAAGCACTTGATGGCCCTCGGCTACGGTAAGATAGGCCCCTATTGTACTCTTAATACTTATCGCGACCTCGGTTTCCGCTGATTCCTCGGGCGTGGTCTCTACTTCCCGCCCGAAAATGGGAAAAGCGGTGCGTAGATAGAATCCCCACGTTCTCAAATCGGGGTAGCGATCGAGGTTGATCTCCAATCCCGGTATGACGGCCAGAAACGAGGTTTCGGCGTTTTTGCCGGAGAAATCGGCATAAAGGTCGAAATCGAAGTGATCGCTATCCACGACGTTTCCGAAAAGGCCGAAAAAGATACTCGTCGAATCCGATTTGAGTTGCTCCGTTCCGCTTAGCGTCGTTCCGATAAAAGCAGATAGATTATCTACGATCCCGTAGCCGAGCATGGCTTCACCGCCGACGGACCGCTCGCTGCTACCGAGTCCCAGACCCTCATACCCCAGATAAAGATCGAAGTCGCTGGCGCCGATATCAAAGGCCTCGATCGTGTCAGCCGCTAGAGCCGTACCGGACTGTACGATGGTTGACACCACGCTACCAGCCGACAAAACCAAAATGAACCGATGCGGGTTCGGCTTTATACCAAACGCCCGCACAAACCGTCGAACCAACAACGCCGCGGAAATGCTACCGATACTGGCGATGATTAAGTTCTCCACGTTCAATATCCTCCTAAAAAGGGCCGTCCGATTTGATAGACGAAAATGGACAAAAATTAGACCGTCGTTAATAGGACCGATTCGGCTTCCCTTTTTCGCAACGAGAGCTGGAATCCCCCGAGCTTTATCCAGACCGGATCACCGGAAGGCGCTATCCGTTCGATCTCGATGATCGTATCCGGTAAAATACCCAAATCGAGCATACGGCGCCGCATCGAACCCTTGGCATTGATCTGGATAACCCGGCCTTTTTTTCCGGGTTTTAAATCGAATAATGATATTGTCGAGTGCTCCCTTTTGCGTTTGCTCTGTTGTTTGAGCGCACGGTCGAAAGCACACTCCCGCGTCGCACCTTGTACCTCCGAACAGTGGAGAAACGTTTGTAGAAGCTCTTTCCCCGCCGGGCAACCGCGTAAAAATTCGAATAGTCTGACAAAACGTTCCATCGCCTCGTTGGTAAGGCTATGTTCCATCGCACAGGCGTTTTCCCTCGCTTCGGAAGAATTCAAGCCGAGAAAATTCTGAAAAAAGCGTTCCAGTATCTGATGGCGCGAATAAACCCGTCGCGCGAGCTTTTCCCCCTCGGCCGTGAGCTCGATGAACTCGCGCCGTTCGTACTTGATCAGACCCATCCGGCTGAGACGCCGCATGGCGGGTGTAACCGAGCTGGCTTTGACTTGCCTAGCCTCGGCGATATCTCGAACCCGCGCGACCTTGCGATCGCGCACCAATTCGAAAATGGTTTCCAAATAATCCTCGAGCGAAGATGTTATATCTTTATGATCTATCTGGGCTTTGACCATTGTTGATTCTCGGCTAATCGAAAGATTTACCAATATGTTTGTCGTGTCAAGTATTTTTAGACATGACTAACAAATCGGCAGTTTTATCCGTCAAAACGGTTCAGCCGCCACTATTAGGCGACGAATTCTTCGATATCGTCAGATATCACCGCCAAAACCGACAGTGCCATTTAGTGGCTCCCTCCTCTTGGCGCTATCAAAAACGTGGAATTAAGGAGGTAACGAATAATTAAGAATATTTACCAAATTCTACTAGAGCCCGTCTCATCAATCCCGTGCTATACAAGTATTAAGCCGAGCGAAAACAGAGGCTTTTTTTGGACAAAATCCATCAAGCGGAAAACAAATTAGGATCGATATTGAAGTGATGCGTTGATCAAAAATGCGATGGGGCCACGTGCCTCCTATTTCATCGGCTATTTGAGAGTTGATGATCCAGAAGGCTTAATCTTGCATTCCGAGCGGTTGTGAACCAAGTAATTCTTACAACCGAGTTATTTTGGAAGGAGCCTAATTAACATGAACCAGACTCGCAATATCATACAGAAACGAACAGCGCGTCCCACGCGTGAAGGCGCGGGTGTCCTTCTCAAGCGGGTCTTTGGTGAGGTGGATGAGCACCTGGATCCATTCCTGTTGCTCGACCATTTTGGCTCTGATCGCCCCGAGGATTACCTGGCCGGTTTTCCCTGGCATCCGCACCGTGGCATCGAGACCATCACCTATATGTTATCCGGAACGGTCGAGCACCGGGATAGCCTGGGCAACCAGGGTGTCATTAGACCGGGTGAAGTCCAGTGGATGACCGCGGGATCGGGTATCATCCATCAAGAGATGCCCCAACGGGCACCCGTGCTGGAGGGTTTTCAGCTTTGGTCCAACTTGCCTAAAAGCCACAAGATGATGCCCCCCCGCTATCGCGAGGTAAAAAGCAGTGAGATAAAGGAGATCGAGTTAGGCGCCGGCGCCCGGGCCAAGCTTATCTGTGGAATATTGAACGGTGTATCTGGTCCGGTCAGTGACGTGATTAGCGATCCGCTCTATCTGGACCTTGCCCTTGCCGAAGGATCGAGACTCGAGTTACCCTTGGACAACGGTCGCAACGTCTTTGCTTATGTATACCGGGGATGGACACGATTTGGTGAGAGCGACGTTCTGCGCGCTTTCGATCAGGCGGTATTTGGCGAGGGCGCCGTGCTGAAGATTCAGGCCGGTGACGAGGGAGCGCGCATGCTCCTTTTGGCGGGCAAACCCATTGCTGAACCGGTGGCCTGGGGAGGCCCGATAGTAATGAATACCGAAGAAGAGTTGCGTCTGGCCTTACAGCAATACCGGGACGGGACCTTTTTGCAGCAAAGGAGCGAGAGCGCCTTCCCGGAACCCGGAAAAGCTCCCGTACGATAGCTGCAAATTGTTTTCCGGTAGCCGTTCCGCTTTTTAACCCGGCAACTAAAACCGTAAAACTGTGAAGCGGTACCCCGTTTCCCCGACTGCGAGCCTAGCGAGAAGTGTGCCTACGATTCTATAAACGTAAAGTGGGTATGCAAAGAATTACCGGCTTGCGATTGAATCGAAGACGTTCTGGGAATCGTACCGATAGTATTAACAACGCAAAAAACCTAAAAAACCAACCCGGGTTGATTTCTTTACACCATTTTCCCGTGCTGACCGATACGCTTATCGTGACAGCACCTCGACGAATCATCCAGGTTCGGACCTATATGGTCACTCGCCGCGTCTCGGAACGTAGATTCTTTCTGCGCCCTGACAAAGTCGTCAACAATATCATCGAATACTGTATCGCTCTGGCCGCTAAAAAAACCTGCGTGCTTTTGCACGCTCTGGTCGTGCTCGCTAACCATTACCATCTACAAGCAGCGGATCGCATTGGCATTCTACCCGGCCACTTCGTTCCCTTGTCGCCAGAGCAGTACGGCGGGCAGGACCAGCAGGCCATAGGCCGCGAGCGCCGCATAGAAGTTGGTGTGTATGCCGGACCACATGGAGATGGCCACCGCGGTGACGCTGGCCAACACCCCCGTGGCTCCGTTTACCCCCCACATCCAGGCGGTAGCGCCGGAAGAGAGGCGACCGAGCAGCCGCATGCCCATTGGGAAAAAGGTGCCGAGCAATGCGGCTACCGGTGCGATCATGCCCACTGCCAGCAGGCATCGCACCAGCAGTGGATTGTGGATGGTGCTGGTCGTGACAGGCTGCAGGATGAGGGCGACCACGAGCAGCAGGGCGGCCGCCGCCAGCGTCAGCACCAAGGGCCAGCTGAGCCGCCCTGTGACGTCCAGGCGGTCGGAGGCGAAGCTGCCGACGCCGGCGGCCAGAATCATGGAGAAGAGCACGACCACAACCGCGTAGGTGGGATGGCCGAGATACACAGAAAAGCGCTGCATCAGGCCGATCTGCGTCAGCATAAAGCCGGCGCCGATCAGCCCGAAGTACAGCACGCCGAGCCCGAAGCTCGACGCTTTCAGCTCTGGCAAACCAGAGCGCAGCAGAGGGCCGAAGATGACCGCAAGCACCAGAACGGTGACGACGAGCAGCAGAACGGCCAAAGTGATAGTGGCCATCAGGTTGCCGCTGAGCACGCCCTGCTGCGCGTGAATTCTATTTATGACCTCGAACTTCCAAGGCTTCAGCAGGTTGAAGAAGTAGGGGCGCTCGTCAGTGGCGGGCGTATAGTCGAAAGGCTCGTTGCGAACCGCCTCGTAGATCTCGGCTACGGAGCCGCTGTTGGCGATGCGCTCCAGCAGGGGGACGGCCGCGGGCTCGCCCGGCGCCATCAGGAGTTGGAACCTCAGTCGCATCACCGTGTCCAGCAGCTTTGACAGGTCGCTCTTGGAAAACGGCCGGTTGCAGACCATCAGCGTGGCGAGATAGTGGTTCGAGATGAGCACGATGTGCTCACTGGGTTGCTGCACGCCCAGCTTTAGCAGTGCCGCCGTGGCCACCGAGACCAGTCGGCTCGTCTCAGAGGCGTCCTGCGCAGCAAAGAAACGCGAAACGCTGAGCACGCCCCCGGGCCTCAAGCGGCTCAGGAAAATCTCCCAAGCTTCGACCGTGTACAGGCCATTTTCCGAAAGCGTGAAGGCCCCTGCTCCAGTGGCTGCCCAGGTGTCCACCAGTGTCATTTGGATCACGTCATAGCGGTTGCCGGTGCGCGTCAGAAAGGAGCGGGCCTCGTCGTGAATCAACGCCACGCCCGGATGATCGGCGATTTTGGCGTACATGCGATGCGAATTGGTCAAGATGTCGATGAAGGCGCGGTTGATCTCGATGCCGTCGATGCGTCGGCTGCCCGCCTGGATGGCGGTGAGCACGTCGCGTCCGCCACCCATGCCGATTACCGCGACCTCGCCACCGGGGCGGAGGTGGTAGGGCAAGCTGGTGAGATCCCAACTGGTCCACTGCAGGCTTTGCGGATTGCCGTCCCATTCGGTCATCACCGTGCCTGCGTGGCCGTCGACTATTAGCGACGTAGTACCCACGTCGGGCCGCCCTTGGAGGCCCACGTTTGTGCTCCAAAATGGCGGCCCAACGCGCCTTTCGCGATAGAGGACTACCTGCCCGTGAACTGTCCAGTATTCCCGGACCTGGTACTGCGGCTCGTGGTACGCACCCTTTTTGAAGATAACGTGAATGCGGTGGGTGGCGTGGGCGTTGCCCAAGGCAGCGGCGACCATGGTCACGGCGAGCAGGCTCGATGCAACCCAGCGGCGGCCGGCATGTAGGGCAAAACAGCAGGCGCCGAGGCTGGCCAGGGCGCCGGTCATCACCACGGCGGAGGTGATGCTGTTGAGGCGCAGCAGCAGGAGCAGCAGCAGGCTACCGAGAGCGGCACCCAGCAAATCGACGCCGTAGACCAGTCCGATCGGGCCCGGGCCGCGGGTCAGGGCCACGGTGACCACCACCCCGGAAAAGTAAAAGGGAACACCCAGGAAAACGGCGCACAACAGCAGGGAAAGCACGCCATTAACGCTCAGGGCGTCAAGTACCGGGATGGAGAGGTTCGCGGCGTGCGACAGCGGGATCGAAATCGCGAATAGCAGGGCGTAGCGAGACAACGCCGCTTTGGCCGCCTCTCCTTCAAACGTTTGGCCTCCCAGGTACACGGCCACCGCGCCTGCCGCCATGCCGAGCATGGCCACCGACACCGCGAAGAAGGACAGGTGATACCACGCCATGACGGAGAGCAGCCGGGTGTCGAGGGTCTCCAGGGTCAGCGTCGCCAGGGTTGTCAGCAATAGTCCCGCGAAGAACCAGAGGCGATCGGTTGTAATGAACAACTGGGACCTCAGTATGACTCAAGTATGCGTAGTGAGTAGCACAGGAGCGGGCATCTTTTCAGCTCTACCAAAATATTGCAAATACATTGTGTTTAGTCGAAGATTTATCCAGACTATCCCGTTCTGTACAAATATTAAGCCGAGAGAAAACGGCGATTTTTTTTGGAGGAAATCTATCATATAGAAACCGGTTTTTGGATCAAAATCGAAGCGAAACTAATTCGAGCGTTACAGCGATCGCGGATTTCGCTACGCTCGAAGTTCGAAAATCAAAAAATGCAGACCGATGACCCTTAATTGAGAAATCCTGATGACCTTTGCGAAATCGTCCGGCTAAGAGAATCGGGATAAAAAGCGATTACGCAACCTCCCGGTAACAAAAGTTCAGAAAACCGCCGAGTCGTTTTTTTGATCGCGCCCAGTGTTCCACCCACCGCTAGAAACCCAACCCGGGTTGATTTTTTTGCAATAAGTTTTCCCTTCATCCGCCAAGCACGAGTTAGGCGGATAGCTGACGTAATCGGCCCCCCACCTCCCGTCGCGTTTCTATTTACATCTCAGCCGTACAATTCTACTCTTCCGGTATTCACGAGACTTTTATAGTTAGAAACAAAGAAACAACGATCACGGACACCTCCATACGACCGCGAGTTCGGGTGTCGAACAGGGCAAGAACTATGGACATGATGATTAACGGTAAACACGTCACGGCAAAGGAGACCTTCGAGGTATTCAACCCGGCGACGCTCGAGTTGGTAGGAACTGCCCCCCGCTCGGGACCGGAGGAACTCGAGCAAGCGGTCCGTGCGGCCAAGGCGGCACAAAAGATGTGGTGCCGCCAGAACGTCCTCACGCGGCGGCAGGCACTCCGGAAAGCCGCCGGGCTGATCCAGGAAAACCGCCAGGAGATAGCGCATCTGCTGACCTTGGAGCAGGGCAAGCCGATCTCGGAGGCGGTAACCGAAGTCTACATCGCGTCGGCTATGTTAGGCTCCTTCGCGAGTATCGAGTTCGAGTCGCAAATCCTCAAGCAGGACGACAAGAGTCGAGTGACGCTACTGCGCAAGCCCCTTGGCGTGGTCGCCACGATCACACCCTGGAACTTCCCGCTGGGCATCCTTTGCTGGAAGCTCGGTCCCGCCGTCCTCGCCGGGAATGCCGTCATTTCGAAACCCGCTTCCTTTACACCGCTTTCGACCCTCAAGCTCATCGAGTTGATCAATCAGGCATTTCCACCTGGCGTGGTCAACTCTCTTTCGGGTCCTGGCTCGATCGGCGCGGAAATGGTGAAGCATCCAGAGATCCGCAAGGTCTCGTTCACCGGCTCCGTGGAGATTGGAAAAGGCGTGATGCGCGATGCTTCCGAGCACTTAAAGCGTCTGACCCTCGAACTCGGAGGTAACGATCCGGCGATCATCCTCGACGACGCCGACGTGGACAAGATAGCCAACAGTATCTACACGAATGCTTTTCAGAACGCAGGGCAGATCTGCATCAACATTAAGCGCGTCTACGCCCATGAGCGCGTCTATTCGCGGCTCGTTTCTCAGCTCACAGAAATCGCTAAGGCGTGTAAGGTTGGGCCTGGAGTCGAGCCCGATACCCAGATGGGACCGTTAAACAATAAGTCACAGCTGGTGTTCGTCGAGGAGCTGATCGAGGATGCGCGCGAGCGTGGTGGTAGAATCCTGGCCGGGGGAGAGCGGCTGCCGGGCACGAAGGGTTACTTCCTCAAGCCCACAATTGTCACGGACCTCGACGATTCGGCGCGGCTCGTGGCGGAGGAGCAGTTCGGTCCGGCCCTTCCGATCCTGCCGTTTCGGGATATCGACGACGCGGTGCAGCGCGCGAACGACAGCCTCTTCGGGCTCGGTGCGTCGGTCTGGGGAGGTGACGTGACACGTGCATGCGCCGTGGCTGCTGAGGTCAATGCCGGCACGACGTGGGTTAACCAGCACTACAAACTCGAACCCGATGTTCCGTTCGGCGGTCAGAGGCAGAGCGGCTTGGGCCGTGAGCTCGGAATCTGGGGGATCGAGGAGTTCTGTGAGCTTCAGATCGTAAACGCTAAAACTGGGTAGCCCATACCCTTTAAGGTTTGCCTTTAGCTGCTCAGGTTTTCCGATGCCGGATCGTGGTTTCTAGGACCTGAGTCCTAATCCTTTGGTTCCAGGTGACATCGGGCGCAAACAGAGATTTGTTTTCGTTGAAGCGGAATCGATCGGTGCTGTCACTGGTGCTTTCGATACGCTGCAACCAGCCCGAGACGACGTACCGCCGACGAATGGTTCCGACGAATGGTTCGACGAATGGTTCGACGAATGGTTCCAGAGCATTAAGAGACTCGACGAATGGTTCCGACGAATGGTTCCGACGAATGGTTCCAGAGCATTAAGAGACTCGGATTGAGAGTCGAACGAAAGCAAGCGTCGAACGTAACAGCGCCTTCATTCATTTCCGTGCCCGCGCGTAAAGAGAGCGCGGGGCAAGAGCAATAAAAGTATCAATCTAGGCTTCTTAAAACGCCGCTTTAACTCCAAGATCGCGCTTCTGCCTTACCGCCGTCGTAGCGGCTGGCGTTTTTTCTCCCACTTCGACTGTCGATTCGAAGCTAACGCACGCTAAGATTCGGTAGTGATGAACGCTCGGGGTCTTCGGGATAGCGGAAACGCAATAGCCGAGGCGGCGGATACGCTCCCAGCGGTAGCTCTACTTCGTAAGGTCGCTCGGACTCGCGATATGCCCGCGTTTGTTCCCGGTATACTGACTCGTACTTGGAGCGCTCGCTTATAAATAGTAACCGAAGCTCAATATCGCTACATAAACACAGCGGCATGCGACCCCTTTTCGCATGCTTCGGCCTCGATTTGCTACCGCTTTGCATCAATCCCGTCTTTCCCAATACGCTTTTACCTTCACTAAGACGCTTGGCTTTCAACTCCGATTCCCGTTCGCCAATAAGACGACTTAGATATTCTCTTCTCTCGGCTTCAGCCATGTGCGCCAGAGCAGGTAA
>JAFGIB010000264.1 GCA_016929805.1 Deltaproteobacteria bacterium
CCTCGCCATAGCGCTGCTATGGCTGCGGTTTTTCCTGCGGGCGCGCTCGCGATCGCGCTCCGCGCTCGCGTCCGGTCTTGGCGGGTTAATTTCGAACAGCCTCCTAAGGGCGAGCTCACTTTGTTTTGTACGTCACTCTTTTCTACCCAAGAGATCCGTTGACCGCCGGGAATATACGCATAGTTTAAGATGCTTATCAATTCTGATATGATTCGAATAGCTACCTTTGGGTTTGGTTGCTTTATCCCCGAATACGATCCGTCAAACCAACCCTGCGAGGCGCGAGCGCGGCTCGTTTCGCTCTCCGTGTCCTGCTTTTGCCCCGGCTCCGCCCGGGGCACAGCGGACACGGTTCGCTGCACTCGCTATCCCGGCTTGTGGAAATCCTCCGGATTCCCTCTTAAACTAGGGGCCAGAACCAAACGGAACCCGAGGATGTCGTCGCGGTTGCCCGTCACGTTCCTGCGGCGGTGGGCCGAGCGACACCTCCTGGCGTAGTCGAGCCAGGAGCCACCGCGGAGGACGCGGAAGCGGCCCTGTCTATCTCCCGGCTCCACCCAGGCGCTGCCGTCCGCGGGCGCGTTTTGATAATCACCATGCCAATCGTCTTCACACCACTCCCATACATTGCCCAGCATGTCGTACAGACCGAACTGGTTGGCCGCCTTCTGTTTGACCGGATGGGTCGTACCGTCCGAGTTCGCATCATACCAGGCCAGCTCATCCAAATTGGGACAGGAACCTCTTTCAGAGGTCAGCTCCTTTTCGTTGTACAGCGCGGTTCGTGTGCCCGCTCGGCAGGCATATTCCCACTCGGCCTCGCTAGGCAGCCGCGCTTGCCAATCAGCCGCATCGGGCAGATTTTCCTGAAGCATTTTGTCCAGCATCTGACAGAAGGTTTGGCTATCCTCCCAGCTCACCTTTTCAGCCGGCCGCTGGCTATCCCCTTTGAAATGGCTGGGGTTATTTTTTGTAATCGCCTGGTAAAACCCCTGGGTCAGGGGGGTCTCGCCCAACCAGAACCCCTCTTCGATCACCACTCTATGCAAAGGCCCCTCATCTGAAAATCTTCCCAACTCGCGTCCAGGCGACCCCATCATAAAAACTCCAGCCGGGATAAAACGCATGACGTAGGCCAGATCGCCCCAGACGAGCTCGGCGAAATAGCCAAACCCGTCCCTGCCATACCCACCCGCCCAAGAGGGACAGGGGGGGATAAACGATATATTGGAGCCTCTAGCGCTCATTCCTTTCCGTTCTTGGGCCGGAGGTAAAAGCAGGCCAAGAGCCTTCGCCACGGCTATCCGGCCGGGCTACCGACACTTGGCCCTCATCGCATGCTTGGCCCTGAGAATCTGACAAACCTCTCAGGACAGGGTCACTGCCCGGTTCAAGGTTCGATATAACCTTTGCCTTGCTCGAGGCTTTATCGGTTAAACTGGATATCCCTCCATTCCCTTGAGCTAGGGGCCAGAACCAAACGGAACCCGAGGTTGTTGTCGCGGTTGCCCGGCTCGTTCCTGTTGCGGTTGGCCGAGCGACACCTCCTGGCGTTACAAACAGAGCCCTCTCCCTTCTCATCGCCCTTCTCCTCTCTGAGACCTAGGATCAAAGACCCGAACCGGGCCAGCTTTTTCTCCCCTATACCGCGGATTTCACGCAGATCTTTTAGTTGCGGCTCTTTTATTCGCGCTATTTGCGATAATTCCTCGTCGGTAAACACGGCGAAGGCCGGCAGAGCTTCATTCTCGGATATGGTTTTGCGCCGCGCGCGCAGCTCTACAAATCGGGCAAAGGCCTCCGGTTCCAGCACCTCCTTGTAATCGACGCGGTTCTTGTTGGAGCCGATCTTATGAAACTCGCCTCTATACTCCCCGGCGTATTTCACCGATACGCACCATAAGCTGTTGCTTCCGTTGGCTGTGAACTCCTCTCGAACCTCCAATATCTGGTGCCCTCGCAAAAAGCGGTTGAGCTCCTCCTCTGCCGCCCTTCCCTCGTATACGGGAACGGTGAAATGCCTTATCTGCGGTACGGTCATGGACTGCATCTATCCTCTCTTTTTGTCTTCATCTTTATCCTTACCAAAGATCGCTTGCCTGATCGTGCCCAACCATCCTGGCGGGCGGCTCGTTTCGCTCTCCGTGTCCTGCTTTTGCCCCGGCTCCGCCCGGGGCACAGCGGACACGGTTCGCTGCACTCGCTCCTCCTGCTCCAAAAAATCCTCCGGATTTTCCGTTGAACTAGGGGCCAGAACCAAACGGAACCCGAGGTCGTGGTCGCGGAGGCCCGACCCGAACCCGTCGCGGGCGGCCGAGCGACACCTCCTGGCGCTGCTGATCCAGGAGCCACCGCGGAGGACGCGGTAGCGGCCCTGTCTATCTCCCGGCCCCACCCAGGCGCTGCCGTCCGTGGGCGCGTTTTGATAATCACCATGCCAATCGTCTTCACACCACTCCCACACATTGCCCAGCATGTCGTACAGACCCAAAGCGTTGGGCTTTTTCCGAGCCACGGGATGGGTGCCTGAGCGCTGGGACTCATACTGTTTCTCTTTCCAACCAGAGCTATCCCCTCCCCCTTCATATTCCACCCCGCTGTTGCCGCCATACCAGGCGATGGGGTCGAGCTCGGGGGCATTGTTTTCTCCTTTGATGGTGATATTTCCGGTATATAGGGCTGTCTGAGTCCCAGCGCGACAAGCGTACTCCCACTGGGCCTCAGAGGGCAGGCCAAAGGATGACCCTGGTTGTAGATGGGGAAGCTTCTCGGTCAAGCCTTTACAAAACTCTCGCGCCTCTTGCCAGCTTACACTTTCCACCGGCGCATCGAAGCCAGCATTCTTGAAATAAGAGGGCGTTTTTTTGGTCACGGCTAGATACTGCCCCTGGGTCACAGGGGTTGCCCCCAACCAAAAACCGCGCTCTATATGGACCCGATGTTGCGGCCCTTCCGCCTCCCATCTGCCCGGCTCATCCGAGGGCGAGCCCATGACAAAGCTTCCCGGCGGGATCCAGCGCATCTTAAAGCGGGTATCCTGCACCTGAAACTCGACACAAACGCCAAACCTGTCCCACGCGAAGAGGGAGGCCCCGGGGGGATGCCGTGCGATCTTCCATTCGCGCTCCTCTGTACTCGACTTCATGGTGAAGGAGCGGACCTGAGACAGGGAACAACGCTTGTTTTGGGCGCTGATATCCCATTGCACTCTATTTTGACTAGAATCTTCATACGCGAGGGTAAGATCCAGCCAGTTGCCTCGGTTTTTGATCAACGCCAAAGTCCGGCCGACCTCGAGTGAAGCCTCCTCTGTTTGAAAAGCCTCCTTTTGCTGAGGCCGAACTTCAAGCTCATCGAGCATTTGCACAAGCCGCCACCTTTCCTCTGTGGCCGTGCTTTTCTCCAATAGATCATGTAGCGCTCTGAGATCCACTTCGGAAAGCTCAGGCGGACAAGAGGCCATACCCGGCCGGTACAAGTAAATCGATGCCAACCAGCAAAGAGCGGCTTCTTCATCTCCCCGGCTACAAAAACGGCTTAGTTCGCGCTCGATATATCGATCAAAGCCTTGCTTGCGGATATCGACACCCTGCCCCGGTTTAGAAGATGCCATGAGATCCTTGAGTTTGACGCAACAGCGCCGCAGTATCTCGGTGGCTTCTGTGATGCTCTCTTGCGATATCGGGGCGCCGCACTCTGCCAAAAGCAGCGTCTGTTTCGCACGGATGGGTGAAGAGCAGTCAACCATATGCGCTTGTATGAGCTCTGCGATTTTTTGCCGAGGCTCCGGTTTGAGCGCGCTGAACTCGGGGCGATACGCCATGGCATCCTTGGGCGGTAGGGCCAGCCTATCGAGATTTCGTGCGAATGAAGCGGAGTTGAACACATCGTGCTCCAGCCCCACATCGCCGATACCCGGCCCGAGCAGCCGGCACAAAGCGCGTAACAAACGCGGACTTATACCCAAGGCTGGGGTCATCATCACTTTTAAATCCTCTAAACCCGGGTGCGGCTCAGAAGAAGATCTGGAGGGCAAAGCGCGCTGCCCAACGCCGGAAAGCGGCGGTCGAATGCCCTCATCCCACAAGGCCAAAGTAAAAGATCTGGCTATGCTTTCGCTCCACCTCTGACGAGGACAGGGGACAAGGCCGAAGGCCGGGCACTGCCTCTTTTGCAGAAGCCGGCCGAAAGCCGCCCACTTGTCGGTTATCTCGCGATTTTCATACAGGCCGAGATCCCCTAGGACCAAAAGCGGAGTTCCCGAGGGGGGTAGCGAAAAGGGGGGGCCCGCTAAGACTGACTTGTGCTGTAGCGCTCCTCTGCCGCGCAGCGGTTTCAAGGCATGTAAGAGAGAGTCCATATCCTCGAAAAACGGCTCGAGCGCCGCCGTTCTCTCCACCAGGATCCACGAGCCATCAGACCATCGCCTCACCGGCAACTTGGGCAGCTCGCGGGGGGGCGAAAGGGTGGAAAGCGTCTTTACCAAACGCCGGATATCCGGCCGTGGACCATCCTGTACCCGGCTCAGGGCCCGGCGCAAAAAAGGCCAAAGGCGACTCCAGGGCATGAGCGGCACTTTGGCTGGAAGCGGCGGCGGATTTTCAGGCTTCCGCAACTCTTCAGGAGAGATAGGTGCAAGCTGATAGAGCCAATGCGCTTGTTTGTCGGCCCGCTCTTCAAGCGGTTTGAAACGCACGGGCATAAAGAGCTGAAAAGGGAGCGGAACCGATTCTCGTATTCGTCTCTCAGGTTCTCGGCTGACCTTCGCCGGCGGCTCCTCGTCGACGAGCAGCGCTGAAACCTTCAAGGAAGAAAAAGAGTCAGTGGTTTCATGGATGGGGACAAAACCGCATAGCTTGGCTATAGAGATTTGTCGCTCAGAGGAAGCCAGGCCAAAAGCCCTGAGTAGATCCGCATAGTTGGTTCTGGTTCGCTGTACCATCAGTTGGTCGGCGCTTGGTAGTTCTTGTTCAGTGAGAACTTCGCCACGTATTTCAGCGCTTTTAATTGCTCTTCTTCGGCCCTTTTTTTGTCATGGCCATAGAGCTCGCGCAGGGCTTGCAGTATATCGAGATGCTCCGCCGCGCCCGGCTTACACAAAGCCTCTTTTTGCCGGCCTCGCTCGTCGAGTACTAGCTGAGCCACGGCCTCATGCACGGCAGCAGCGATATCGGAACAGTGGATCTTACCCCGATCCACAAGGAATTGTTGCGGTGTTTTGTCTGGGCTACCCAGAACCATCTGTAAGACGAGACAGCGCCTTAGGAACGCGGGGGGAAGCTCGCGATCCTCGTTGGTCGTCACCATCACGAGAGGAGGGGGGCTGTGTATATCGGCCTGAACCGAACAGCGCGCCTCACTGACCTCAAACCCGGTATTGCCCAAGCTTTCCAGCAAACCATTGGGAAAGTCGGAGTCCGCCTTGTCTATTTCGTCGATGAGCAGCACACAACCCATACCGGGCTTCCATCCGTTGAGAGATCCGCGTTCAGGCTCCCCGCACTGGGGACAGCACTCGTGTGAGTCTGTTTTTCCCCTGCAATGGGGGCAGGATCTCCGGGCTTGTAGCGCGGCGGATTCCCAATTGATCGCCCACCACAACTTGCCCGGCCGTACGAACTTCTCCTCGGCCAATTCAGCACGCCAATCGCCATCGTGGTCTCCGGCATGCCGTTGTACCTGGGCCTGGGAAAGGCGGGAGACCGCGTCGTAAAAGTACAGTAGGTCGCTACACTCGCTGCGAGAGGTGACGACAAAGGACAAAAAAGGGACCTCGAAATAGGTTGCCACCGCCCGGGCCAACTGGCTTTTGCCGATGCCCGGCTCGCCGCGCACCAACAAAGGTCTATTGCAGGCCAAAGCCGTGCGCACCGCCAATATGCTATCCTCATCGAATCGATGCTTAGATGCCGGCCACGAGCCTATTTTATCCAATGGATAGTCTATTGAAAGGCTCGGTTGAAAATCATTGGCCGTCATGGGTATGCGTTTTTGCGATTCAGTCATCGTATTTTCCTTTGACTAGCGGTTCTGCCGGGTTTTGGTATCGACCATGTCGAAAAGCCTCTCTATATCTTTAATCAACCTTGGTAGTTGTTTTATCACGGGCTCTTGACCGCTGCTTTGCTCGAGGATCATTAATACACCTTTTAGAGAGGTATTATCATCTCTATCATTAAAAATAGCTTGTATTAAAGCATCTTCAGCCCCGAGGAGGCAATAAAAGGGCTCTTCTGAGTTGAGAAACCCCGATAAGATCTGCGGTACTTTTGTTGGTGATGTATTTAAAATATTCGCGATATATCGCTTGAGCTCTTTAAGTCTTTCTTGAACGTCGTCGGAATTACCGGCAACATCACTATTGATAGGAATATACCCTCTTGGATTCTTAAGATCTATTCTTGCAAGCCAATGGGCGATATCGAGTAGTCCAGCCAATATAACCGCCGCCCCCTGCGGATCGAGATCTTTCTCTACAATCACTCGACCATTAGCCCTAAAACGTTGATTTTGTTCGATCCATTCTGCGGCGGACTTTACAACGCCTAGGATGAGCAGATGGGTTATCACCATTTTGATCTCTTGAGTATTAATATCCGCTAAACTTGACTCCTTATTCAACCATCGTATCGTTGCCTCAAGCAGTTCACGACTATCAGATTGCTTTGCGATATCTATAAGCTTTGTTTCCTCTGTAATCTCAATAGGTTCTGATCCAGACTGAGCTGTTTTCCGTACCTTTGCCTTTTTTAAACCAGAGACGACCGTATCGTGTAGTGCTTTATGTTTACTAGGCAACGCTGCAAAATAATCATCAAGGTTGGAAATCAATCGCTCGTTTATCGCCTTTGTATACGTTGTATTTTCATCGGACGAGGTAGGGGGCGGCGAAGCGGGTTGTTTTGAAGTCAGATTTATTGAAAACAGCTTGGTTTTGCAGTTATCACAAGGTAACTCGACTGCCTCGTTATCGGCAATGAACGACCAGTGACCATTTTCTATTTTACTTGCACGTCTGGGCATAAACTGAAGCTCGCCCTTTTCATTGCTAGAAAAGCGCAGCTCACCTGCGGCATAACCGTGCTGTCGAGAAAGACCACCATTGTTATCTATCTTCTCTAGCCCAAAAACGGATCTGCCTGTCCATTGTATAGGAGCTCGATCGGTTCCCGATCTAAATATTTGGGTAACTTCGGTCTGGTGGTTATGCCCGCACAGATGAAGGCAGAAGCTCTCCATAACCTCGGCGTTCAAATCATCTTGGCTTTTTTTTGAAAGCCATTCCAAAGGATGATGGGTCAAAAGGATACACGCATGATGTTTATCGGCCCAGGCTACACCATTGCCTCTGCAGGCAGCTTGGAACTGACGCGGGTCAAGGACCAGACGCTTCTCATAGTCTCGCTTGTCGGTAAGCTGCAAAAAAGAGCTATTGAGCCCCACAAATCCCAATAGATAGCCATTCTTCTCAAAGGTAAAGGAAAAATCCCCGGGCATCATTCCAGGATTGATGCCTTCACGAGGACGTAGCGTCGTATTTTCCCACCAATTATCATAGGAAGTAAAGGCATCGCTTACCACCTTGCGCCATTTGTTATTATCTCTATTATTCCAAAAATGATCGGCAACAGTAGCATTGTTTTGCCATTGCTCAATAGCGAAAACCTCTGGTTGCGAAGTGTCCGGCCGCAATAAATCATGATTCCCTGGAACCGCGAGAAGCCAGGGAAAGGGATCGCACTTAAGTTCTTTTTCGCTGAACCAGTTCCAAATATCTTCTAAGATCTTATCCAGCTTTGAATACTCGTCGCCCTTCTGAACCAGATCGCCGGTAAAAAGAACGAGATCCCAGGGTCCAGCATCTTTATATGTTTTCTCCAAATCTTCCTTAAACTTTTGTTTCAACCTTGGCCAAAGCCAATCCTGATCATCCTGACCCACGTGCAAATCTGTCAGGTGAAGCCAACGAATGCTGTTTTGCGAACTAGATGCCATTTTTTTGCCTCCCTCGACGGCTTCTTTTTCACGGAAAAAAGTTTACCTAATCTAAAATGCTCTGATCATTCCATCAAGATCATATTTTTCATTTTTGCAAAAGAGAATATGTCGAGAAGGTCCGCTTTGCTCGTTTAACCTTTTATCCAAAAGATCATGCGATCTCCATCCCCTGACAAAATCACTCACCTTTTCGATATGCGATCCGCGGATCACTCGCGGTCTCCGAGTCACGGCCGTTATCCGGGAGTACGATATCTTCGATGTCCTTTTCCTTAACGTTGCAAAAAAACGTCGAGCGGAAACGCGAAAAAAGCGATGAAATAAAGGCGCGGAACTATTGCAACGACAAAATAGACTTCGCGCGCTTAGCGAAGCATTTCCAGCGCCTCGGCGGCGATTTCAGCGACGTCCGGATGGCGGTCGCTTAGCAAAGCCTGAAGCGCGGGTTTCGCTCGAATATCACCGATCCGGCCGAGCAGATCCGCGGTGTCGCCCCGCAAAGGGGTGTCTTCGGTCTCTAATAGATCGATAAAACGATCGACCACGCCGTGTAACGCCTCCGGGTTCTTAGGCAAAACCTCTTCCACCACCATCAAAAGCCCCATACGCGACGAAATCGTGCTTTGACTCCAGAGCGCGAAAAAATCCGCCGCCCCGCCCTCGCTCAAGACGTGCGCGGCGGCAGCGCTGAATCGAGATGCCTCGATCAGAGACAATAAAACGCCGGCTTGAAACGCCGGGCTGTTTCTGGCCAGAATCTTTTCTAACAATTGTTCCGCTGGTATCACGCCGGTCAGCGTAAGCCGCTGATCGATCAGCGTCGCGGGCACCGATTGAATGTTAAACCTAGCCGCTAGATCGCTAAAACGCTGCGCGTCGACGATGGCCGTAGAGACTTTCTCACTCGCTCTCGCCAGCCGATTCGCCGACCGTACGGCCTGCGGACAATGAGGGCAGGTCGCCGCGATAAAAACCCAGATTTGCGCGGGTTGGTCGATCTCGTCCACCCGCGCAAAAGGTTTCTCGTCAGCGATTTGCCGATCTGGAAAAAGCGCCTCTAAAAAAGGCGAGGTTTCAAGCGCTTCGGGCAAAGCGAGGTAGCTGATCGCGCCGCGGCCGGGAGCGGTGATGGTGAGCGACGGCGTCGCCAGAGCTTCCTGCACCCTTCCCCGCCGCAGGACAACGCCCCTGCCGGCGGCCTTCGCCACGGCGTCAGCCACACGCTCGAAGCTCGAAGAAAAGGCCGCGTCGCTCGACGAGGGATAAAAGGTCAAACTGAGCGGCGTGGCGCAATCGCCGAGTCGATCTCGAATCAGCTCGAGTTCTTGTTCGCCGAACATAGCGCCACGCTAGTGGTCTCCGCGCTTCGTGTCAATTTCGAAAGTCGATTCCGCTTCCTTTCGGGTTTAGATCGATGACCACCGGCTTCGACGCGTCGACGGCGCCCGCTATTAGCTTTTCCGAAAGCGGTTCCAAAACCTGCTCGCGCAACGCCCGTTTCAACGGTCTCGCGCCGTAAGCCGGTTCGTATCCCAAAGCCGCGAGGTGGTCCTTGGCGCGATCGCTTAGCTCGATGTGTAGACCACGCTGCGCCAAAAGCGGCTGAATCATACCGAGTTGAATGTCAACGATCTCTCGAATCATGCTTCGATCGAGCCGATTGAAGATCAGGCTGGCGTCGACGCGGTTTAGAAACTCGGGCCGGAAGGTGGCCCGCATCGCTTCTCTCACGAGTTTTCCCATCTGACCTTGGTCGTCCATCTCGAGGATGTAATTGCTGCCGATGTTCGAGGTCATTATCAGAATGGTGTTGCGGAAATCGACCGTACGCCCGTGGCCGTCGGTCAGACGGCCGTCGTCCAGAACCTGCAACAAGACGTTGTACACATCGGCGTGCGCCTTTTCGATTTCATCCAATAAAATCACGCTGTAGGGTCTGCGGCGAACCGCTTCGGTCAATTGCCCGCCCTCGTCATAGCCGATATAACCCGGAGGCGCTCCGATCAGACGGCTGACGGTATGCTTTTCCATATACTCGCTCATATCCAAGCGAACGATGTTGCGTTCATCGTCGAATAGAAACTCCGCGAGCGCGCGCGCGAGCTCGGTCTTTCCCACCCCGGTCGGCCCGAGAAATAGAAACGATCCGATGGGGCGGTTGGGGTCTTGTAGCCCGGCTCGGGACATGCGTATGGCCTTGGCAATCCGGGTAACGGCCTCTTCTTGACCCACAACCCTTTGGCGCAACCTCTGTTCCATATTTAATAGCTTCTGGCTGTCGGACTCGAGCATTTTATCCACTGGAATCCCGGTCCAACGCGAAACGACGTAAGCGATATCCTGCGCCGTGACCTCTTCGCGCAAGTACATTCCCCGTTCCTGGCTCTGCTCCAGGCGGCGTTGTAGCTCTTGAACTTGTTTGTTGATCTCCGGCAGTCGGCCGTAGGTGATCTCGGCCGCGCGCTGTAAATCGCCCTTGCGCTGAGCTTGCTCGACCTCGGTCTTGAGCGTCTCCTCTTCTTCCTTATGCTTTTTAATCTCGCGAACCAGGTCGCGTTGCTCGTGCCAGCGAGCGCGCATGGCCTTGACGCTCTCCTCTTTATCGGCGATTTCAGCCTCGACCTCTCGCAGGCGCGCCTTAGCCTCGTCTGCCTTTTCCATTTTCAACGCCTGGGCCTCGATCTGCAGCCGCGTGATCTCGCGCTGGGCGTCATCGATCTCGGCGGGCACGCTCTCGATTTCCATCTTCAAACGGCTGGCGGCCTCGTCCACGAGGTCGATGGCCTTGTCCGGGAGGTAGCGGTCGGAAATATATCTCTGCGAGAGCCGAACCGCGGCGACGAGCGCGGCGTCCTCGATACGAATACCGTGGTGAACCTCATATCTCTCCTTAAGCCCGCGCAAAATCGCGATCGCGTCTTCCATCGAGGGCTCGCCGATATAGACCGACTGAAAACGCCTTTCGAGCGCCTTGTCCTTTTCCACGTGCTTGCGGTACTCGTCGAGCGTGGTCGCGCCGATACAGCGCAACTGCCCGCGAGCCAGAGCCGGCTTAAGCATGTTGGCCGCGTCCTGCGCGCCCTCGGCCGCGCCGGCGCCGACCAGGGTGTGTAGCTCGTCGATAAAGAGTATTATCTTTCCGTCCGACGCGGTGACTTCCTTGAGAACCGCCTTGAGCCGATCCTCAAACTCGCCGCGGTACTTCGCGCCCGCTACGAGCGCGCCGAGGTCGAGCGCCAAGACCTTTTTATCCCGCAGGCTCTCCGGCACGTCGCCGGCCTCGATGCGGCCGGCGATACCCTCGACAATCGCGGTCTTACCCACGCCCGCCTCGCCGATCAACACGGGGTTGTTTTTGGTTCTTCTCGCGAGCACCTGCATCGAGCGCCGAATCTCCTCGTCGCGTCCGATCACCGGATCGAGCTTTCCTCGCCGCGCGAGCTCGGTGAGGTCCATGGTGTACTTTTCAAGCGCCTGAAACTTGGCTTCCGGATCTTGGTCGGTCACCCGCTGGTGGCCGCGCACGTCCACCAGCGCCTGGCGCAGCAAATCGATACTCACCCCTTTACCCTTCAAGAACTTGCCGGCCTCGCTCTTCGATCGATCCACCATGGCCAAAAGCAGATGCTCGGTCGAGACGTACTCGTCTTTCAGCGCGTCCGCTTGCCCGAGCCCGGCGTCGATGATCTCCTTGAGATCTCGTCCGATATAGGTATCCGCGCCCGAGACCTTGGGTCGCGCTTGTATAATGCGATTCAACTCCGCGCCTAAACCCGAGGTGCTGATCCCCGCCTTTTCCAACAGCGGAACGACCAGGCCCCCTTCTTGCTCCAATAGGCTTGATAGCAGATGAAGGCTGGTGACCTCCTGGTGACCGTAGCGGCGCGCGATGCTGTCGGCCGCGGTCAAAGCTTCTCGCGACTTTACCGTAAGTCTTTCGATACGCATGCCAAAGTGTCCTTTCGCTTATCTATTGCGGTAGTTATGCAACCGTTCTAAAACGGATAAACGGGTGTTGACCGATTCGAGCTCCTCGAGCAGATCGAGAATAACGGCGATACCCGCCGGATTGACCTGTAGGTCGCGATGCAACCGCACGGCTCTTCCGATTCGCGTTAACACCGATGTGTCGAAATCCCGATGCGGTTCGGCCTCGATGATTCCGTACTCGATCATGGATATCAAGAAAGAGTATTCGATGCCGTAGGCTCGACAAAGCTCTTGTGCGGAGACGCGCGTCGCGATCCGGCGGATGGGAATTGTTCTTTTATTTCTTCTACTGGCCATGGTTACACCCCTAGCTCCGCCCGTGGATCATAGTTAAACTCCTCGGCCATGTCCCTATAAAACTCCCGTTGCTTTTGGCTTTTCGCCTTGGGAGTGACGATTTTCAGCACGACATACTGATCGCCGGCGGGACTACCCGGCAGCCCTTTGCCCTTGAGGCGAAGCTTACCGCCTGCTTGGGCGCCCGCGGGGATCTTCATTTCGACTTTACCCGCCAGAACCGGCACCGATATGGTGGCGCCGAGCGCCGCTTCCCAAGGGCTGATAGGAAGCGATAGATAGATGTCTTTACCGTCGACCTCAAACAACTTGTGAGGGGTGATTCTCAATTCGATGTAGAGATCACCGCTCGGCGCGTTGCCGCTTCCAGGCCCACCCTTACCCGCCAATCTCAAGATCTGCCCGTTGGTCACTCCCGGCGGTATCTTCACCTTTATTTCCTCCGACCTCGGTCGGCCTTGCCCGTCCGGCTGAGACTCAGGATAGGTAAAACGAAGGGTTCTGGATGCGCCGTGGAACGCTTCCTCTAGGGAAATATCGATCTTCGCGTGCTGGTCCATCCCCGGGATGGGGAATACGCCTGATCCGCGAGAAGGCGACGAATATCCCCTCGGACCGCGCGTGCGGAATAGCTCTTCAAACAGGCTGCCGAGATCCTCCATATGGGTGTAATGCGCATTGGGCCCCGATCGGCTTTCCGCGGCTGCATCAAGCTCCTCCGCGTGCTTCCACATCTCGCCGTACTTGTCGTAGGCCGCGCGTTTTTTGGAATCGTTGAGCACGGAATAAGCCTCGCCGATCTCTTTGAAGCGATCTTCGGACCCGGCTGCCTTGTTCACGTCCGGGTGAAATTTGCGCGCGAGGTTGCGATACGCCTTTCGGATCTCTTCTTCCGAGGCGTCTCGTTTTACTCCAAGCACTTGATAGAAATCTCTCTTGGCCATTTACTCTCGATTATCCAACAGATATCGCTTCTGTAGCGTTGCTAGGGACATGTGGTTTTCACACAACTCAAAAACGTCGCCTTTTCGCCTCTAAGATGCCGCGCCGGGCGCCCGCGTTTTCGCCAGGCGCCCGTCAAGCGGCGATCAGATTCGCTATACTACCCATTGCTTTGTTTCCAATCTATCGCTTTTGTTTGATTGTCCTTCGCCGCCATCAAACGGACGGTCGCGGAAGATTAGTGACCGCGGTTCCGCTAGTTGGCGTTGACCTTGATCTCCCGCGGCTTCGCTTCGTGGCTCTTGGGTAGTGTTAGCGTCAATACCCCGTCCTTGTATGCCGCGTTAATCTCCTCGGTGGATACGTTCTCAGGCACGCTGAAGGAGCGTCTAAACGAGCCGTAACTGCGCTCGACGCGATGATAGCCCTCCTTTTTTTCCTCCTTTTCGAGCTTTCTCTCGCCTTCGAGCGTGAGCACGTTCTTCTCCACGCTTATCTTGATCTCTTCCGGTTTAATACCGGCCAGCTCGGCCTTGAGGTAAATCGCCTTTTCGTCTTCGTAAATATCCACCGCGGGTCTGAACTCTAGTTTTGCCTCAGGCCAGGATAGATTGAAGAAACGGTCGTGAAGTCGCGATAACTCGCTGAATGGATCGGTTAATCTAGCTAACATGATGCACCTCCTTACACGGGGGATTAACCCCTTTGGTTGAAAAACATTCTGAATCGCGTCACCCGTGACAACCCTATTCGAGTTGGTCTTACTGATGACTTTTACTGCCCGTATGACACCAAAATAAGCACGCTCTTGCCGCTGTCAAGCGTCACGCCCTCGTCCCGGATCGAGATCGGGCGAGATCGGGAGGCGTTGCGCCGCGGCCGAATATTGCGTACTGAGCTCTGATTGGAGCCGGCCGGATCGGCGCGCCTTTACGAGCTTGAGGCGACTTGCGACGCGACCGGTTTCTGATTATGGCTGGGTCATAGACGGCTCGACGCCCATGAGCGAGATAACTCCATCTTATCCCTTTGAGGATCTCGGTATCACACCCGTAAAAAAGGGGTTCACCGAGCACGTTAAACTCAGTTGTCCGGTCCGTTATGGAGTCTACGGCGAGATCAAAACGCGCGATTACCTCTATCACTTCAACCTGAGAGGCGAGATCAGGCAGATTCAAGGCCGCGCCCGATCCTGGCCCAATCCGGCCGAATGGCTCAAACGCTCGGACGGAGGCGACTGGATCTACTACTCGTCCGGGGGCTATAGGGGCGTATACGAGCTGTTCGGAGAACATTACTTCCCCTGTTTATCTTATGAAAGTAATTCGATCGCGCCGGACAACCCGTTTGAGCTGGCCTCCGTGCGTGGCGCGTCGCTCTCTTTACGTCCGCTTTTAGAAAAGCTAAAAAGAGCCGTTTCCGAGATCGATTCAGCGACGGTTAGACGGTTCTTAACCGGTATTGTCAGCGCCGATTCGACCACTCTACGCATGAGAGCGAATCGCCTGCACCGAATTATCGGCGCCAGGCTCAGCGTTATCCCTCCGGATCTTCGCCACGCCGACTATGACGCGATTCCCCTGATCGTGGCCGACGGCTGTCTGTATCGCTGCGGTTTTTGCCGCGTGAAAAACGGCATGGATTTCGTCCCGCGAACGTTCGAGAACATATTAGACCAAATAAAAGGTTTGAAAGCACACTTCGGCGAGGATTTGCCCAACTACAACGCGCTTTTTTTAGGAACGCTGGACGCGCTGAACGCGGGAAAAAGCGCCATTGAATTTGCCGCGACAGAAGCGTATGAGCGTTTCGACTTTGAGCGCTCCTATATCAAATGCCCCAAACTTTTCTTCTTCGCGAGCGTCGATTCGCTGCTGCGCGCGCCGCCGGGCCTGTTCGAGCTGCTCAACGATTTGCCTTATACGAGCTACATTAATATCGGCCTCGAATCCGCCGACGCCGCCACCTTTGATAGACTAAAAAAGCCCTTGTCGGTGGACAGGGTCTACGAGGCATATCGGAAGATGATCGAGATCAATCGAAGATTCGCCCGGGTTGAGGTCACGGCGAATTTCGTCCTCGGCGAATCCCTATCTCAGAATCACGACGCCTCGGTGCTCGCGCTGATCGGCGCCACCCCGGGTTGGGTGAAGGACAAGGGATGCTTATACTTTTCGCCGTTGCTCGACGCCGAGCGCGGCGACAACCGGGCGAAACAGGCCGTTATTTCCAGATTTAGAGAGATCAAGCGACACATCCGCATCCCCGCTCATCTCTATCTCATTCAGAGGTTGTAACGCGGAGGCGAAGGGTGGGAGCGATCTTTTCGATCATAGCGAAACGGCGGACTTTATACCGCGCTGATAGCATTACGAATTGCTCGAATGCTGAACGGTAGAAGATTTCAAACGGGGCGGCTTGACTGCAAGGATTCGTTGAAAGTAGAGAACAACCGGCTGATCACGAAAGACAGACGAAGCTCCAACCGGCAGATCCCGTGGAATTTCTCGTATCATCGCATTTAGCCGATCTCGGCTTCCGCCACGGCTTTTCCCTCAGGTCGCGAAGGGAAAACCTTACGTCCTTGAACTGTTCGAACGAAGCGAGCTTCATCGGAAATAACGCCGAGCGCGTCGCGGCGAACTACCGCGAGCTCGCGGGCTTCATCGGTTGCGCGCGCGAGCGGATATTCGAGGTCAGCCAAAACCACGGCTCCGGCGTTCGCGTCGTCGGTCCCGGCGAACGGGTTTTCGATGTTAGAAGCGAGAAAGCCGATGCGCTCGTGGCGCACAAATCCTCAATCGCCGTCGGCGTCCGGGTCGCTGATTGTCTGTCATTGCTACTCGCCGATCCCTTCAGCGGCGCCGTGGCGGCCGTGCACGTGGGGTGGCGCGGCGCGGTTGCCGGTGTACTCGAAGCGGCGATTCGGGCTTTAATCGCGGATGGTTCGACAGCGGCTTATCGGCTGCACGCGGCGCTCTTTCCCCATATTCGACCCTGTTGTTTTGAAGTCGGCGAGGAGGTGGCTCACGCCTTGGTTTCAGCTTGTGAGAATCCCGATGTGATCGTCGGCGGGTATACGAAGCCGCACGTGGACTTGGCCCTGGTGGTAAAAACCCAGCTCAATCGCTCGGGCATCGCCGATCCACGAATCGACGATATCGCGGGATGTACCTGTTGCGATCAAAACCGTTTTTTTTCCTATCGTCGCGACGGCGATTCTTCCGGCCGCCACTTGGTCGTGATCGCGGCTCGAGGATAGCGGGATGAACTACCAATCCGCACTTCGTAAGGTATATGAGTTTCAAGCGCGAGGCATATGCATGGGGCTCGAGCAGATACGCGCAGCGCTCAAGCTAAGGGGCTCGCCCGAGCGGGGGATGGCGTTTGTACAGATCGCCGGCACCAACGGAAAGGGCAGCGTGGCGTCGATGATGGCCGCCTCTCTGAGCGCGGCCGGTTATCGCACCGGTCTTTTTACCTCTCCTCACCTTCACCGATACGTCGAGCGCATCCGCATCGACGGCCGGCCGCTCGGCGAGACCGAGGCGGCGCGGCGAATCGAAGATTTGATATCGGTATTCGGAGCGCCGCAATCACCGCGGCTCAGCTTTTTCGAGCTCGCGACGCTCTTGGCCGTGGAGACCTTTCGCGATAAAAAATGCGATATCGCGATTCTCGAGGTCGGCTTGGGCGGACGGCTCGACTCTACCACCGCGGTGCCGTCGATACTCTCTATCGTCACCGCGATCGCGCTGGACCATACCGAGCTATTGGGAGAGAGCACCTATCTCATCGCCCGCGAAAAGGCGGGGATTGTTCGAAGAGGGGTGCCGCTCGTGGTCGGGCGGTGTGATCTTTCGGCGAAACGCGCGATCGCGGCCCGCGCACGCGCCATGCACGCACCGACGATTTGGTTGGATAGAGACTTTAAACTTCTATCGCGGCCGGCCGCCGGGCGCTTTGACGTGCGCGTTGAGAACGCGATGTATCGAAACCTCAAGCTCGGATTATCCGGCGACCATCAACTCGAAAACGCGGCTTGCGCGCTGGCCGGGCTCCACAAACTGAAACAAAAGGGATACGACCTTCCCGAAGCCGCGATCCGGCGCGCATTGGCGCGGATTCGATGGCCGGGTCGGCTCGAATATATCGCGCAAAAGCCGGGCCTGCTGTTGGACACCGCCCACAACCCGGATGGCTGCCGAGCGCTGGCGGCGTACCTGGAGAAGCAGGTGAAGACGGAGGCAAAACGGGTGTTGATATTCGGCGCGATGAGCGACAAGAACTATCCCGAGATGTTGCGCATCCTGGCGCCGCGATTTAATCGGGTTTTTTTCGCGCAACCAAAAATTGAACGCGCCGCGACGTATGAGCAACTATCGGCCGTCTGCGCGGGTACGCCGACGAAAAGCTTACAAAGCGCCATAAAGCGCGCGCGCCGCGCGGCCGGGGCAAACGGTCTGGTCGTGATTACCGGCTCGATTTTTCTAGTAGCCGAAGCGCGCGCGGTCGTATTAGGCGTGCGTTCTGATCCACTCATTCGGATGTGACGATATCGGCTAAGGCCTGGATAAAACGCGGGTGTCGGTTAACCGTGGCTACGCGAAAAAAGTCCATACCTCTTTGTAACGCAACCTCCTTAGCCTCGATATCGAGGTCATAGAGAACCTCAAGGTGATCGCAGACAAAACCGATGGGCGCGACGACCAAGTGACTGGTGCCCTGAAGGGCCTCTTGTTCGATGACCTCGACGATTTCGGGACCAAGCCAGGGAAGCCGGGCCGGCCCGCTGCGGCTCTGAAAGCAAACTCGAAAGCGTTCGCGAGCGAGGGCGGAAGCGACCAGGCCGGCGCTCCGCTGTAGCTCTTGAGCGTACGTCGAGGTCTTCGCCATGGCGAGCGGAATGCTATGAGCGGTAAATACCAAGGTGGCGCGTTCTCGCGCTCGCGGCTGGATTGAGGAAAACGCGGTTTTCACGTTATCCGCAACGGCAGCGATAAAACCGGGCGCGGTGTGAAAGCTCGACGCGTAAGAAACCAGGGGGGCGCGCGACCCGAGCGCTTCAAGCGCGTCGTCGACTTGCTTTTGATATCGTTGATAACTCGCTTCAGAGCGAAATGGAGCCATCACAATACAGCGGATGGTCTTTACTCCTCGCCGCGACAGCTCGTATACGACGTCTCCGATAAAAGGCGGGGCATGGCGCATCGCGAAGGTGACCGGTAACGTCACTCCCCGCTCTTTGAGCTCGGCCTGAAGCGCACGCGCTTGCCCGGACGTCAGCTCGTTGATCGGCGAAAACCCGCCGATCGACAGGTAGCGTTCAACCAACGCTTGCATCCGGGCTTCCGGCACCTCAATTCCCTCTAATACCCTCTGTAGAAAAGGACGGATCTCCTGCACGCTTCGCGGTCCGCCGTAGGCGAGCAGCATCACGGTGTCGAAGTCGACCACGGGGGATCTACTAGTCGTCTGTTCGCGACTCGCAGCGGGCGTTTTCATCTGCTGCTGTACTCGTGCACGAAGTCGACGAGCAGCTTTACGCTTGACTCGTCGGTTTGCGGCAATACGCCGTGGCCGAGATTGAAGATGTGTCCGGGCCTGCTCTTGGCAGAATCGATCACCCGTTTCGCCCGTTGTTTCATCTCCTCTATCGGAGCTAAAAGCGACGATGGATCCAGATTGCCCATGATCGCGACCTCACCTAAAGCACTCCATTGCAGCTCCAAGTCAGCGCGCCAGTCGATGCCGATGACATCGCCCCCCGCCTGTTTCATCAAAGGGTAAAGAGCGGGATTTCCCGTGCCGAAATGTATGACGGGTACGCTTGGGTTGAGCGCGCGGAAAAGTCTATTCATATGCGGCCTCACGTATTTTCGGTAGTCCGCTGGGCTCAAACAGCCGACCCAGCTATCGAACACCTGTAGCGCCTGCACGCCGGCATCGACTTGGGCGTTGAGGTATTCGACCACGGCATTCGTCAGCTTCGTCATCAACACATCCCAAGCCGTGGGGTCGGAGAACATGAGTCGCTTCGTATTCACGTATTCTTGCGACGCGCCGCCCTCGATCAAATACGAGGCCAAGGTGAAAGGCGCTCCTGCAAAGCCGATGAGCGGGACGCGATCGGAAAGCTCGGCGCGCACGATGCGAATCGACTCCAGAAGATATCCGATCGCGTTGCGAATATCGACCGGTTCGCGAATCGCGTCGATTTCTCCAGCCGTTCGAACGGGCTTGAGTATGCGCGGCCCCTGCTTTTCGGTAAACTCGAAACCGATCTCCAGAGGTTCCAGAATCAAGAGAATATCGGCGAACTGAATCGCCGCGTCGACGCCGAATTGCCGTACCGGTAACAAGGTCACCTCAGCGGAGATTTCGGGGGTTTTACACATTTCGATAAAACTGAGTTTACTGCGAATATCCCTGTATTTCGCCTGGTAGCGACCCGCTTGTCGCATCAACCAGACGGGGGTGTACATCGTAGGCTCGCGGCGGCAGGCAGAAAGAAACGCGCTCATCTAACCTCCATACACGGTGCGGGCGGAAGGCGCCGATAAAGGGTTCGCGCCGGGCCGCTCACGGCTTTTGCTCGTCGGTATCGGGCACGCCGTCGTCGCCCTCGCTGAACGGCACCTCCAAGGTTACGCGATATCGATCTTCTAACCAATTGCCGAGATCGACGAGCTTGCACCTTTCCGAGCAAAACGGGAACAACGGGTTATTCTGGTAGGGTTCGACCGGTTTCTTACAGGTCGGACAGAGCGGATGGGCCATATTCTGTAATTGTAACACCAGGGTTTTTCTTGTCGCCAGCAAGCAGCTCGGCTCGTTTTCGGCCTTTGTGGCCGCTCATCTAATAGCTTAAAGGTAAAGTAGCGGATAGGTTCCGCCCGTGCTAAATAGTAACTGCGCGATTTAACGTGCCGGAAACGCATCTGTTTTCGAAATCAAACACACCTCCCGGCTCGAACGGCTGATGTCGGTGCTCATGAAATTGGGTCATCGGCCGCGGGCGGTGGAAGCTATAACCGGAGAAAGAGCCATGAAAGAAGAAACCAACGATACCGATCATTTGTCTAGTGTAACCGAAAACCCTCTCGATGAGGTAAATAGCGAATCGAGTGATGATTTCGGCGGGGAAAAATCCAGTGCGATAAAGAAGAGCGAGGATATCGATCCGGGTCCGATTATTCCGGACTCGATCGGCGAGCGGGTTGTTTCGTTACGCCAGCTCATCGACGCGGGGGTTCACTTCGGCCATCAGACCAATCGCTGGAACCCGCGAATGGCCCCTTACATTTACGGCGCTCGTAACGGGATTCATATTATCGACCTCGATCAAACCCTACGAGCATTTCAGAAGGCCTATTCATTTGTAGTGCAGATAATCGCGAAAGGCGGACACTTGCTGTTCGTAGGAACCAAGCGACAGGCTCAAGATGTGATTCTCGAGGAGGCGACTCGAGCGGGCCAGTTCCACGTAACCGGGCGATGGCTGGGAGGCACGCTGACCAACTACCGGACTATAAAAATTAGCATCGATAGGTTGCGTAACCTCGAACGAATGGAAGAGGAAGGAACGCTGGAGGAGTTGAGCAAAAAGGAGGCTCTAGGGCTTCGTCGAGACAAAGAACGGCTGGCTAAGTATCTCGGCGGAATTAAAGAGATGGACGGTGCGCCTTCGGCGTTGTTCGTCATCGATCCCAACATGGAGCACATCGCCGTAAAGGAAGGAAACAAGCTCGAAATCCCGATTCTCGCCCTGACCGACACCAATTGTAACCCGGATCCGGTTGACATCGTCATTCCGGGAAACGACGACGCGATTCGCTCGATTCGATTGATCGCGTCTCGGCTGGCGGACGCGTGTTTAGAGGGACGCAAACGCCGACGAGACTACTTGCAGGGCGAACGCCGGAGCGAGGAAACGAGTAACGGCGTGGCGGTCGAGTTCGCGCGCACGCGGCGTACCAGTGGCAACTACGTTTATTCTGCTACTCCCAAGGGCGAATCCAGTTCGGCAGACGGTTCCGCGGGAACGGATCTCGACGAGTAGCACACACGTTCGAATTCATCGAGAGAAAGGAAGACCCATGCCCGACATCAGTACGACAATGATAAAGCAGCTCAGGCAACGTACCGGAGCTGGTGTGATGGATTGTAAAAGCGCGCTCGCGGAAGCCAATGGAAACGAAGACGAGGCGGTAAAGATCATTCAGAAAAAGGGACTCGCGAAAGTGGTTAAACGAGCCGGCGCGATTGCTACGGAAGGCGCGATTCATGCTTATGTGCACCCCGGCAGCCGTCTCGGCGTTTTGGTCGAGGTCAACTGTCAGACCGACTTTGTAGGGAGAGGAGAGGATTTTAAGGCTTTCGTCGAGCTCGTCGGAATGCAAATCGCTTCGATGAATCCGCTGTTTGTTCGCCGAGAGGAAATTACGCAACCTGAGCGGAATGAACGTCGCGAACTGTTCGCCGCCCAGGTCAGAGAAGAACAAGAGAAGTCGGGTAAAAAACGGCCTGAAAACGTCGTCGATAAAATCGTGGATGGCAAGCTCGAAAAATGGATAAACGAAGTCTGTCTTGTCGAGCAGGCCTCGGTGCTGGATAATGAAAAGACCATTGGGCAACTGGCCGACGATCTCTCGGTGAAAACTGGGGAAAAGATCTCGATTCGACGATTTGTTCGTTATGAGCTGGGAGAGGGTTTTCAGGAGAAAAAAGCGGATTTGGCCTCCGAAGTTGCAGAGGTGTTATCGCAATAGTATGCAGTTCTCGGTTGGTTTCTGATATCCATCGATCGTGAGAGGCCTAAGGGATAGACGTGGGAGAAAAAAGCGAAGCGGTTCGATACAAGAGAATACTGCTTAAGCTATCGGGAGAAGCATTGTGTGGAAAAGCCGGGGGGTTCGGCATTGAACCCAAAACCCTTGATACGATAAGCGCTGAGCTGGCCGAAGTTTACGCTTTAGAAACCGAAATCAGCATCGTGATCGGAGGAGGCAATATCTTCCGCGGCGTTAAGGGAAGCGCGGAGGGTATGGATCGGAGTAGCGCCGACTATATCGGCATGCTGGCGACGGTGATCAACGGAATCGCCTTACAAGATGCTCTCGAGCGACACGGTGTGCCGACACGCCTCGTGACCGCGCTCGATGTGCGTGCGGTCGCCGAGCCATATATTCGGCGCAGGGCGATTCGACACTTAGAAAAAAGACGTATGCTGATTTTTGTAGCGGGCACGGGGAATCCCTTCTTTTCGACCGATACCGCGGCGGCGCTTCGGGCTACAGAAATACAGGCCGATTTACTCTGCAAAGCGACTAAAGTCGAAGGGATCTATAATCGCGACCCGGTAGTATACGCGGATGCGGTCATGTTCAAGCGGCTGAGTTACGACCATTTTATCCGAGATCACTTGGCCGTGATGGACACAACCGCCGTGACATTGTGTCGCGATAATAAAATGCCCATTAGGGTCTTTGCGCTCGGGACCAAGGGCAATATCAAACGGGTGGTCCAAGGAGAGCAGGTCGGCACCCTCGTCACGACGACGGAGACGGAATAAAAGCTCTAACCGATATAGGTCTTTTATATTATTACGGACGCATCAATAGATTCGGAGGACGCTATGATCGATGAAGCGCTTGAGGAACTCCATACCGCAATCGAGAAAGCACAAGGGGCGTTAAAACGAGAACTTTCCAAGCTGCGTACAGGCCGCGCGCATTCGTCGTTGTTGGAGTCTATTCGCGTGAATAGCTACGGTACGCTCATGCCGATTACGCAGATGGCGACGGTCACCGCACCGGAAGCGCGTCTGCTGGTCGTCAAGGTATGGGACAAGTCGCAACTAAAGCTAGTCGAAAAGGCGATTTCCCAGTCACCCCTCGGGCTCAACCCGCAGAACGACGGCGATATTATTCGTGTACCCTTGCCTATGCTTTCGGAGGAACGGCGCAAGGAGCTGTGTAAAATCGCGCGGCGAACCGGGGAAGAAACCAAGGTCACGATTCGCAAAGCCCGCCACGATACTAAGGATCTACTGAGTTCTTTGAAGGAAGAGAAAGAGGTCGGTGAGGATGATGTCGAGCGTGCGCTGAAAAAAGTCGAGGAAATCGTTCAACAAGCGACGAATGAAGTCGACGCGATCGTTGTAAAGAAGGAGAAGGACATTCTCGAGGTATAATTGAGACTTGTTTAGAAAGGCGCGCCCAGATGAAAATAGAATTGGGTCTCGCCGCCCTCGCTCAACCCTCTTGCCAGGCCGAGGCGCACGGTCAGTAATAGATGGTAGCCGATTACGATTCTGGTCAGTAGCTCAGAGCCGATACCCAGACGGAAGTTCGAGATATCGAAAAGGTCCCGATACGCGTCGCCGTAGTCCGCGAAAACCAAGGCGTAGAGCTGCTTCAGGTAAAAGGGCAGGGTTTCGAAACCTACATCCGATCGCCATACAGGAAATCGGTACTCGGCTTGAACTAAATGAAAATGAAGCCCCAATCGATCATTCGTCTTATAACCCCTTAGAGCTTCTCCGTCCAGCGCGGGTATCGTCCCTGTGAATATCAGCTCATATATGGAGGTGTCTAGCAAGGATATGCTCGGAAAGCCCCCGATTGAAAATACCGGGCGTTGCCCCCGATCGCCGGCGCTTTCACCGCCGGTGTAGCTCAATGCGAGAACGTGGTGATCCACCCACGGCAACGAAAAAAACTGGCGAAAAGACCAGCGAAAAGAAATCGATTGGTATTGCGCGCCTAACAACGGATCGGTTATCGCCAGGCTCAACGATAGGCTCTGTCCTTCTGAAGTCGTTATATCGTAGGCCTGTCTCTCGGTATTCGAAAAGCGCCAGCTTACGCGGATGTTGGGAACCGTACCTGTCTGCGGAATCGAAGGCGGCGGAAGATTCGGATCGAGCGCCGTTCTAAAGGGTTCAATGCGACGTACATCGAACAGCGAGTAGGAAATACCGAGCGATTCCGTGTAAAAATCGCCAGGAAACGAGTAAGAAAGCCCGAGACTTCCGCCGACCACGCTTTCGACCCAAGACTGCGATTCTCCCGCGATTTCGAGGTCATATCGCTTGCCGATCGAGCGAAACAAGCGCAGTGTCGGCGTTATCAGCCATCGTAGATAAGAATAGTCGGCATCGCAAACCAATTCACCGCGTTCGAAGCTCACACCGGAGTTCACATTATACGCGTGGAAACCCAAAACGTCGGAACCGCTGACTCCAATTTGCAGTTGGTAGCCGAAATCATCGGGCCGAATGTCGAGCCGATAATTATCCGGCCATAGGGTGCCGATCGGATTGTACGGACGGTAGGGAAGCCGCGCGCCTTGAGGCAAAGTCACGGTTCTCGGTCGATTGGAGCGGTAGGGTTGCGCGGGTCGAAAACGGCGTTCGTCCAGAGTAAGCCTATAGAGATCGAATCCACGGCTCTTATAGCCGACATAAATTAGATACGATCCAGAGGGCGAAATTACGGGTTGGAACGCGCCTCCGATAACATTCGTAACCATATAGGTTCGGCCGCTATGCATGCATAATGCGTAGATGTTCGCAACGCCGGACCGATCGGACGAAAAGTAGAGCCACTTTCCGTCAGGCGACCAAGTCGGCCCTGTATCGAATGCTCGGTCGTAGGTAATATCGAAAATACGACCCGTATCGACCTCGACCAACGCGATGTCCCGATACCCGCCCTGACGCCAAACGCTGAAAGCGATCGTTCGTCCATCAGGCGACCAGCGCGGGGTGTAGATCTGTTCAAACGGCTTGCTTAAAACCAGTACCCTCTGGGTTCGACCGATATCGGTCAAGCGGGCGACAGCGAGATGGCTTGTCCCCGATTTCTGAAAGACAAAAGCGATCGACGAGCCGTCCGGCGATATGTTCGGCTCGCGCGCTCGCAACCCCCAGGTCAGTCGCGCCGTCTCCTCGGTTTCAAAATCATAGCGAAACAGGTCGTTAAAATAATAGCGATCGCGGTAAGGCGCGGTCATATCGAAATACAATTCGCGACCGTTGGGGTGCGGCGCCGGCGTCGCCTTCCCGTTACACCGAACGATCTCGTCTCCCCCCACAGTCCTGATTTGTGCGTGTGATCGCTCATCCGACGCATAGTAAATCAAGCGACCGTCCGGAAGATACATCGGCGCTCGCGAGACCTCTCCATGCCGCGTGAGCTCTTTTCCTTCGAGCAGCCCGGCTTTTTCTATCAAGGCTTTTTCGTGGCTGTATTTTTGTCTGAGTTCGCCTAAGAAACCTAGGTATAGTGCGACGAATGAACGTCCGGTCGCCCGCAGAGTCACCCGGTTTAATCCATAGGGTAGCGTTTGGCGCCCGTAGTCGAAACCGATTTGCGTCAGCACCCGGTCGCCGTATTTTCGAGCTATATATTCTACGAATCGAGAGCCGTATAGATAAGGAATCGTACCGTGAGGCCAGCGATTGGCGATGTTGGAAACCTGGTCGATACTCAGCAAGCGGTTTTCCAGCGCGTCCATACGTAAAAACATATCGAACATGGACGAACGCAGGCGACCTCCGGATGTTTGACGCGACTCTTGATATACCGCCAGGCCTTCAGTAAACCACAAGGGTTGCGCCTTGTTGGGCGCGTAGGTCTTTCCGAGTAAGGTATTGATGACGGCCGGAATGCCGCCGATCTGATTCAAGTGAAGGATATGCGTGTGTTCGTGGATGACGATTTGGGTAAGCCACTCGTCATAGTCTGCCAATGCGGACAAGTCGTCGGGACTGGTGGCATAGATCTGGATTACGTTGCGAGGTACGACTTGAGCCAAACCTTGAGCCGCGTCGGAAGAATCGCTGAGAACCATCTGGACCTGGTCGTCGATGGAAAAGCCGAGGCTTTTTTGTATGGCCGAATTGGCTCGTTCGGCTACTATAGCTAGTTGTTGCGCCGCGCTTTTTAATGGGTCGTGATAGTGGATCTGAAAATTTGGTGTAGTAATTGTGTACCAATCGAGGTCAGGATCGCGTATCTGAGCTCGAGAGCCGTTACCCAAGGCGAAGATCGCAAAAAAAACAGAGACTAAAGGAAGGAGAATCCTCATCGACATTCAATCGGCAATCTGATTCGTGGTCTTGACCCTACCCCCGGAGAACTTCTAAGTTAACGCCTTCCTTTCTTGCGAGTCGAACCGGAGACTAACATGGCGTGTCCAATAAGGGATTTTGATTCGTCCGACCAACTATTGAGCTCATGAAAAACTACGCACTGCGCTTTATTTCCGGAAAGTACCAAGGAGGTGAATTTCCGCTGTCATCTGAAGCGGAGATCATCATTGGGCGGTCTAGCGACCTCGATATGGTGTTGGTCGAGGACATGGTTTCGAGGCGACATGCGAAACTTTACGTCAACGGCGATCAAATCGTCGTTCAAGATCTCGGCTCCACCAATGGAACCTTCGTAAACGGAGAGCGTATCAAGCGCGCGAGGCTCAGCGAAGGGGATAGAATCCTAATCGGGACCAGCATTCTAAAATTGGTCACTGTTCCAGCGGGATCTCAAAAAGTGGACCCGAATTTTCAGCTAGAGGAAATGGCCGCCTACCGACGTACGGGGCAAATGCACAGTATGTCGGGAAACATCAGCGAAATTCCGCTGCCTGATCTGCTTCAGCTCTTCGGTTCGTCGAAAAAAAGCGGCACCTTAGTCGTTCGTACCGAGGTCGATGTCGGAAAGTTGTTTCTCTCCGACGGAACGATCGTATCCGCATCGATCAACGACTCAAAGCAGCTATCCCCTGAGAAATGCGTATATCGCGTTATTACCTGGCGCGACGGAACCTTTTATATGGAACCAGCGGGAGACCAGGTTTTTGATAAGAAGCTGGATCTCTCTACCGAAGCAGCGCTTTTGGAAAGCTTTCGTATCGTAGACGAAATTCAAAGAATGGCCCCACTGCCCTCTATGAAAGCCAACCTTTCGCTCGTTATTCCCTTGGAAGCCGAACTAAAAGAGCTAAGCGGCGAGGAGCTCGACGTTCTACAGTACGCGATCAACCATTCGCTCGTTCAGGCGGTATTCAACAACTGTCCTTATGAGGACATTACGATCGCCAAGCATCTGACAAAGCTAATCGAAAAAGAGTATTTGGTCTCTATTGAGCTGACCCTTCAAGAGTCGTGATAGAGGCCGGACAGGTTGTTCGCTCGCCACTCATCTCGTGAATGGCCACCATCGCCAGCGATACGCCTTGGTGACGCGCGTTAACCTTAATGTTGCAAAAAACGTCGAGCGGAAACGCGAAAAAAGCGATGAAACTTTCGTGAGCGAAGCGCTTTGCGCCGACGGAGTTTTTGCAACGTTAAGGTTAATACTCCTTATGCGTTAATAGGTGATCTAATAGCTTTTTTGAATACTGACTTATTTCTGTAAAAACGACACCCATTCCCGGCGGATCGTGCTCAACGCGAACGACTTTACCGACGCCGGTAATGGTTTCAATACCATCCATGATAATCGTGAACTGAAGGTCGATCTCGGTTCCAAGTGGAAGCGGCTTCGCGCTCCTAACGAAGACGCCGCTACGCGAGACATTGGTAACGTATTGGGTGATAAAAGCGTCGAAGGAATCAAACTCTTTATTGACGGTAACGCGCTTTTCTCTTCTTTTGTTGGATTCCTCTTTAGTCATCGTGACCGGACAAATAAGCGAGAAGCGTAGCGTCGTTTCTATTTCACGCTCCGCTTAGATCGAACTGCTCAAAATGGTAGTCTTTATGTCCCTTGACCGCGATTTGGCGAGAAAAACGATTCGAAGCCTTTTCGAGGGCCGTTTTTTGTTCGCGTTGAAGCATGTCGCAAATCGCCGGGTGCGCATTAATAATTATCTTATAACCGGGAAGCGTATCCTTCTCTCTGGCGATTTGCCTGATAATCTGGTGGCAAATCGTTGCTTTAGACTGCAACAAGCCGGTTCCATCGCAGTAAAAGCACGGCTCGTACAGCGTTCGGCTAAGCGACTCGCGCGTGCGCTTGCGAGTCATTTCGACGAGCCCAAGCTCGCTAATTCTTACGGTTGTCGTCGTCGCCTTGTCTCTCTTTAACGCGTCTACTAACGCTCGGTACACTTTTTCACGATTCGACGGTTTTTCCATGTCGATAAAATCGATAACGATCAACCCGCCGATATTACGAAAGCGTAGCTGGTACGCGATTTCTCTTACCGCCTCCAAATTGGTCTGGGAAATCGTCTCCTCGACGTCTTTACCCTTCCCCGTGAATCGCCCTGTATTGACATCGATCGCGGTTAGCGCCTCCGCCTGATCGATAATTAAATACCCGCCGGAAGGCATGATCACTTTGCGAGACAACGCGCGCGATATCTCGTCTTCAATACCGTATTCGTCGAAAATCGGTTCTCTTTTTTGATACAACTCGATACTAGTGATTCGCTCGGGAAGGAAAGCCGAGACGAATCGCTTTAGCCGTTCGAACTCTGTTTGCGAGTCGATATAGATCTTATCCACATCCTCCGTGAAATAATCGCGAGCGGTTCGTAAAATAATATCGAGGTCCTCGTAGAGAATATCCGGCAGTTCCGAAGTCGCCTCGCGCTTTGTCGCGATTTCTTCCCACTGTTTAACCAAATAGCCCACGTCGGCCTTCAACTTTTTTTTGGTCAACCCGGTCGCCACGGTTCTAACGATAAACCCCCCTTGAGGCGGCTTGATATCATCGATTGCTTTTCGAAGTCGCAATCGCTCCTTCTCATTTCCAATCCGTTTTGAAACCCCTATGTAGTCAACCGTGGGTAAATAAACGACATACCGGCCGGGTAGCGAAATATGGCTTGTTACGCGCGCGCCTTTCGTACCAATAGGTCCTTTCGAGACCTGTATCATTAGCGCTTGCCCTTCCTTTAGGACATCGTGGATTGGAGTACTGCGGGTTATTTTTCTCGATTTTACATATTTTTGCTCATGGTTATCGCCTTCTTGGCTGTCGCTCGCTATAAATTCATCTGGATCTTCTTGAGGCACGACATCTTCAACGTGGAGGAAGGCGGCTCTATCAAGTCCAATATCGATAAACGCCGCCTGCATCCCAGGAAGTACGCGCGTGACCTTGCCGAGATAGATATTTCCGAGCGGGCTGCGATCCTGTCTGCGCTCCACGAAAAGCTCGGCTAATACACCCTCTTCGATGAGCGCGACTCGCGTTTCGTTAATATCTACATTAATAACGAGTATGTTGTTTGCCATCTGACTATTCGAGGAAATTTAGGTAATTCGATTCGCCCGGACCATCTCCGATCGACGGTAAAGTTCATATCAATATGAGAATCTCATAAATTTTCCGCGAATACGGAATAATCGCGATAGAAAAGATCCGCTACGAACGCCGTACGCGCCGGATAGAAACATCTTCTTTGGCGGTCCTAGTCGATCGAATCGACGGCTATTGGATCGAAAACACCTTCCCGCCTCGACTGAATCCGGCCTTTCGATAACGCGCTAAGGTCAGGACAAGTCGAAAAGACGCTTGGCTTCTTGATCTCGAATTCCCGCGAGCTGTTAGTTCGTAGCGAAGATCTGCTCGATCTCGTAACGCACGTTTTCTTCGTCTTTCCCTCGCGAAATCGCTATTTCTTTTACAATTAGCGCTCGGGCAGTTTCGAGCATACGCCGCTCTCCAAAGGAGAGAGACTTCTCCGCTTGCAAGCGATAAAGGTCGCGCATGACTTCGGCCACGTCAAAAACTGAGCCGGTCTTAATCTTATCCATAAAGCCGCGATATCGGCGGTTCCAAGTCTGGTTATCAAACGTTATGGTTTGCTCTTTGAGAATCACAAAAATTTCTTGAATCTCAGATTCGCTGATCGGCGGCCGCAAACCTACGCTCTTCGCGTTCTTTATCGGCACCATTATTTTCCGATCCGTGCCTAAAATGCGAAGAATGTAAAACTTCTGACGGTTACCTGCGATGTCCTTTTCTTCGATCGAAATGACCTCCGCAACCCCTTGAGCCGGATATACGGCTTTGTCGCCAACTTTGAATTCCTTTTTCTGTGTACGGGCCTGCATTTTCGGACTCCCTTTTGCTGTTGGGTCCCCTTGTCGGCAAAAGCTTCTCGCCGACGCGTATCAGGATGTTTCTGTGTAAAAAACCCACCGCCTGGTTTACCCGGTGTTAACACTCGGGGTATTACGATATATTTCCGAGCACTTCTCCTTAATGGTTTTAAGGTTCCTAGGCGATAGGTAAAATCACCGAGTTGAGGAGTTTAAGCAAAATCGATATCCAAGTCAATGGCTATCTTGCGATAGGTTTCAATAGCAAGTCCAAAGCGTACGCCACCTATTGAAACCATCAGGTGGTCGGTTTTTGCATATTTCTGCAAGGCCAATAAGACCAGCGCTCCTGGTACGATGATATCCGCTCTGCCTTTTTCCAGTCCTGTAATCTTACGACGTTCGAAGAGAGACATACGTGCCAACCTATCGCACAATGCGTTTAGCTCGCCGTAAGAGATGATCGATCCATTAATCCGTTCGGCATCAAACGGTTCGACCTCTCCGAGTATCGCCGATATCGTCGTTGCCGTCCCTCCAACCGCTATCAGCGGTTCATCGAAATCAATTCGAGCTGTATCAAGCGCGTGACCGATTTCGTCCTCAATAGCTTTTATCTGTTGTCTCTTTGCGGGAGCCTTTAACCGGTGTCGTTCCATAAGCCGAACGGCTCCAATGTCGATGCTCCTTGTTTCGAGCACCCTTCGACCCGCGCCTCGTATTACTTCGGTACTTCCGCCTCCGACGTCAACGACTGTTACTTCGCGACTTCCCGCTCGGCTCGAATTCTTACGTTCACCGATCTGATATAAAGCGCGTATCGCTCCAACATAAGTCAGCTCTGCTTCGCGTCTCCCGCTGATGATTTCTATCGTCTCTCCGAGTATTCGCTCGGCCGTTTCAACAAAGGCTTCCCGGTTCCTTGCGTCTCGCAGCACGCTTGTCGCAACGGCTATGATTTTTGCCCGGCTTTTTTTTGCCTCAGTCGAATAATCGCGAAGAGTCGATAGGGTTCGTTCTACTGCGACGGGATCAAGCAGACCGCTTTTGTCGACGCCCTTACCGAGACGCGTGACCTGTGCTCTATCCTGTTCGATAGCGATCGTTCCATCACTACCTAGTCTAGAAATAAGCATGAGCACCGAGTTGGTGCCAATGTCGATTGACGCTGTAACGATAGACCGGTTAACGCCACTATCTCCTTACTCGAAACTAGAGCCCGTCTCATAAATGCCTCCGCTCGTCTTTCGGGCGGGACGGCCCAATCTGCGGCTCGCTCATCGAAATAGCGCTGCTAGAGCACCGAACGGTTTGAAATGCCTTTGAATTCGCGAGGATAGAAAGGTCAGATATGGATTTCGAACCGACGAAGGA
>JAFGIB010000265.1 GCA_016929805.1 Deltaproteobacteria bacterium
CGCCCGCAGGGCCGGCGAGGATGGTACTTGCTGTACCTGACGAGCCGGCCCGAGGACGCAAGCCGGTTTTACGGGATGAATTGGCCGCCGTCGTAGTCAAACAGCAGTACCCCCCTGAACGGTTACGAAATCATCCCGTAGTTACGCTTTTATCTACGCCATAAGAAAGAGGCGATCGACGTAACGATATCATCGGCCAAGGTTTTAGCTTTCTGGTGTTTACCCGCGATTTCATTGGCTATGAAGCTGAAGGTAAAAACGCGTTCAGGCATCGGACCGAGAACGTATCCCGATAGAGCGGTGACGCTTTTAAGCGTTCCTGTTTTTGCGTAAACTATTCGCGGAGCGGGCAGGTCGGGCAGGCGGTTTGAAAGCGTTCCATCAACTCCGGCTATCGCTAAGTGAGATAGGTATTCAGCGCGGATCGCCGTGTCGTTATGGGCCGCGACGAGAAGTTTCGCGATATGAGCGGCGGCGACTCGATTTCCCTCGTACAAACCCGATCCATTCACAACCAAAAGCTTTTCGCTCGGTATTGCGAGCCTTTTCACCATTTCTCGCACCACGATCGCGCCGTCGGAACTGCGACCGGGAATCCGGCGTCGCTCCGCCCCTAACACTTTAAAAACCATCTCGGCAACGAAATTGTCGCTATATTTTCCAAGCGCTCGAAGTATTTCTGAAAGAGCGATAGAACGTCTCGAAGCGAGTAGCGCGACTCCAGTCGGAGTCGTCGCCAACCTGATGCGGCGTGCGACCTTGATGCGTACCGATCTCAAGGCCTCGACCATGGCGTAACCCGCGTAGGAAAGTGGGTTTACAACGCGGCGGCTGTAGCTGAGATAGGAGACCCCCAACGGAACTGTTCCTTGTAGTCGCAATCGCAGCTTATCGCCTTTTGGGTTTTGGATAGCCACGACCTTGGGACCCTCGCCTTCAGAAGTGACGAGCTCGTTCTCCACTTCGAAATAGCCCGGAATATCTAAAGAAAAACGCGCGGGCGAGCCGGCTTTCAGTCCCGGTCGAACGTAAAGAACATACGCGTTTCTATCGATCGAAACAGCTCCGATGGCGGCTCGAAAAGGCGATTCCTCGTCTGGTTGCTGTTCAAAGGACGGTGGCAGCATCTGCGTATCGAAATAACCGCCGTCCACAACGACTTCATCGACATTTCCAATACCGCGCGCTGCCAATTCTCGCGCAAGCGAGACCAGGTCAGACCAACGCAGCGTCGGATCTCCGTAACCTTTAAGATATAAGCCGCCGACAACGCTCTCTCCTTGTACGTTCCCGTAAAGAGCCGTTTGCATTCGGAAGTCCGATCCGAGCTCCCAAAGCGCGGCCGCGGCCGTCAATAATTTCATATTCGACGCGGGGTTAAGCGGAAGCTCTCCGTTGTGTGTGAAAACCATGCGTTCAGAGCGAGTGTCCGCGACCGCGATACCGATTTTTCCCCCGATGTTCGATTCGCCTACTATTTTGCGAATATGCGCTACTAATTGATTCTCCGATACGAGTTGCGGCCTCTGCTGTGCGGATAGCGACGAGATATCGGCGATAAACAGGTGAACGGCAATAAAAACGCAATGCGATACCAAGCGAAAAATATTCAGATAGCGAGATTTCATCTGTTTCTTATCTCATTAACCCTAGCCTGCAGTCCCGCATGTTCTGCCGAACAGGCTGTATCAAACGTCGATGAACCCTTGGTTTTCATCTTACCTCGCGATATTCAACAGATAGATCCCAGATTGACCGGGGATGCTTTCGGCTTAAAGGTGTCTCGTTTGATATTCGCCTCCCTTGTCACGATCGACCCGCATTCGTTGGAGCCGATTGTCGACTTAGCCGAGCATGTCGAGGTCGTGTCTCCGACCCTCTATCGGGTTAAGATAAAAAAGGGATTGAAGTTTAGCGATGGTTCCGAGCTCGACGCAGAGGATATCGTAGCCACATTCCGTTCTGTTGTAGCGCCCGAGATCAGTAGTCGGTACGCGCGAACGTATCAACGCATTCGATTCATGGAGTCCCTTGATGCGCATACCGTGGACTTTCACCTCGTTGAACCCCACGCGACTTTTTTAACGGATCTCGAGTTACCGATTATACGCGAGCAGGACGCGCGCCGAACCTTCGCGACATCTGGAAGCGACTTACCCGTAGGCGCTGGACCATATCGTATAATCTCGATCAAGCCCGGTCGAATAGAGCTCAGAGCTAACCGGTACTGGCATCGGGGAGAGGTGCTTTTCCCTAAGGTTAGAATGATCGTTGTACAGGACGACAACACGCGAGCACTGAGAATGCTCGCGGGGGCCGCGGATTTGTCGCTGAACGCCATTCCCCCACTTCTCGTACCGTTGTTTTTCAACCGACCGGAATTTCGAGTCACCGCCGCTCCCGGCGTTGGAACGACATACTTGGGGCTAAATACCGAGGTGGCTCCGATGAACGATGTAAGAATAAGACGCGCGATCGCCTATGCGATTGACAGAAAATCTATAATTAAGGGAAAATTTGGAGGAAGAGCGCGCGTGGCGCGAAGCTGGATCGCTCCGGGTCATTGGGCTTATGGCGACCGGACATCGTATTACGATTACGACCCGAAAAAAGCGCGAGAGCTATTGCGAGAAGCTGGACTATCCACGAGCGAGACAAAGTCGCGAACGCGATTGACTCTGAGGATAGGAAACGACAGGTTTAGACACTCGATCGCGAGGGTAATTGCCGCGATGCTCAGCGATGTCGGCATTGATATCGACATTAGACCGACAGAGGTCGCGATGCTTATCGCCGACCTCAATCACGGCCATTTTCAGCTCACGATGCTGCAAGTTCCCGAGGTTATTGAACCTCATACGTTGAGCTGGTTTTTCGCTTCCGACAAAATACCGATACCAGGTCGCGTCGAGGGGGCGAATCGATGGCGATTTCGAAACGAAAAACTGGATGAAGCGCTAGAAAGGGGCCGTAGATTTCATGATCGGGAGCAACGCGTTATCGTTTATCGTCAGGTCCAAGAAATTCTCGCACAACAGCTTCCGGTTATTCCCTTGTGGCATGAAGATAGCGTCGCAATAGCGAATCGGCGCGCCTGGAACTACACAGTCCCGCGAGACGGACGTTTTGGAACCCTCGCGCGTCGATAAAAAAATTTTTATGAACACGGTTACCTATAGGCGTTAGTCGATGATTTTGCGCGATCCGGTACATGGCCTCGTCGAGTTCGAGGGAGTCGCTGAACGCGTTGTCTCGAAATTGCTCGCGACGCGCGAGGTTCAGCGTTTAAGGCGAATATGTCAACTCGGTCTAACTTCTTTGGTCTTTCCAGGAGCCGAGCATTCTCGTTTCACGCATTCGCTAGGCGCGGCTCACGTCATGGTGCGACTACTCGAGCGGATTCGGGTAAAACAGAGCGAAATGCCGCGAGATCAACGCGTCGATGAAGAAGCCGAAGCCGATGTTCTCGCGGCTTCGCTTTTACACGATCTTGGACACGGGCCCTTTTCGCATCTTTTCGAAGAGGTTTTACCTCACGCGTCGAGTCACGAAGCTTGGACCGCGCGAATTATTCGAGATCCCGCTACGGATGTATATCGGGCGCTCGAAAGTATAAGTAAGAACATGCCCGAGCGCGTCGCTTCTTTGCTTTCCGGTCGCTATCGTCTCGGTTACTTATCGCGAGCGGTCGGCGGGCCGTTGGATGTCGATCGATGCGATTATCTACTTCGCGACAGCCATATGACCGGCGTTAGCTACGGCGTTTATGACTTGAACTGGCTTTTACGCGCGTTCTCTTTTGCTCAAGTATCGCGCCGTGATTCAGGACCCGAATGGGTACTCGCGATCGACGGCCGCAAGGGTCTACCGCCGATTGAAGGTTTTTTTCTGGCGCGACAATTTATGTTTGAGCAGGTCTATCACCACAAGGCGACGAGAGCCGCGGAATCCTTGATTCGGGGCATATTTATCCGCGTGGCGGATTTGGTGAAGGAGGGCAAACTACCACTTCCCATGCCGAGAGCCATCCAAAAAGCGGTTTTAGACGAACCCGTCTCCTTATCCGACTATCTTATGCTCGACGACGTACAACTTCTCGGCTGTTTTCAAGCATGGGCAAGTTGTAGCGATCGGGTTCTTTCGGACCTAACGTCGAGGTTATTAGGCAGAAAACTACCAAAAACCGTAGCGCTGGCGACGTCGGCGGAAAGCCGGCTGAAGTGGCGGGAATTATTCGAGCGAGCTTGTGAGATCGCTAATCATTACGGCTTTATAGCCGGCGTTACGGTGTGGTTAGATCTTCCTTTTGAGATTCCATATATTGAGCGAGACGACGATTCACTCGAGGGGCTTTGGGTGGTAATTAGATCCCAGTCGATTCGTCGGTTAGGGGATGTATCGTTTATGTTGGGTGAATTACGAAATAAGAGAATCGACCGACCTCGCCTGATCTTTCCACCAGAGATCAGGGAAGAAGTGCTTGAAGCTGTCGAAAAACGGATGTGAAAGGATTGCCAAATCAAGGATTTTAGTCCAAATGGAATATGGGGTTTTTTTTACCGGTTCTTGGTGGTTAAGCTGTTGAGTCTTACTTTATGGCAAAGATCTTAGTCGTCGATGATCAGAGGAATATGCGCGCCTCGTTAGCGCTGATGCTGCAAGAGGCGGGCTATGAGGTCGAAGAAGCCGAGGATGGGAGAAGTGCGTTCGACTTGGTTGATGCCGATACCTTTGAGCTGGTACTCACCGATCTAAAAATGGGTCCGACTTCGGGGATCAACGTGCTTCGTCACGTAAAAGAAGTGGCGCCGGCTACGGAAGTCATTGTTATGACCGCCTACGGAACCATCGAGAGCGCCGTCGAGGCGATGCGTTTAGGCGCGTATGACTACGTACAGAAGCCGTTCAGCGAGCAAGAACTTCTCATGAAAGTTCAAAAAGCGGTCGAAAAGAGACGCTTAGCAGGAGAGGTGAGCGTGCTGGCGGCTGAGTTCAGAGAACGGTATCACTTTGAAAATATCATCGGCCGTTCCCAGGCTGTGCGAGACGTTCTCGGTCGCATCATCCGTATCGCGCCGACTGATGCTACGGTGTTGATAACAGGAGAGAGCGGAACCGGAAAAGAGCTCGTCGCCAGGGCGATTCACGCCAACTCACGGCGCGCGGACCGGCCGTTTGTTACGGTCAACTGCGCGGCTATTAGTGAAACTTTATTGGAAAGCGAATTATTCGGTCACGTCCGAGGTGCTTTTACAGGGGCGATTTCCGCGCGCAAAGGCCTCTTTGAGGAAGCGAGTGGAGGAACTTTCTTCTTCGACGAGATTATTGAAACGTCGCCATCATTCCAGGCTAAGTTACTCAGAGCCATCCAAGAGGGGGAAATCCGGCGTCTCGGCGATAGCAAAAACCTTCACGTCGACGTGCGCATCATCGCGGCCACTAATCAGATTCCCAAGGACGCGATCGTCGCCGGACGATTTCGACAGGATCTGTACTATCGGTTGAACGTCGCGCGTTTTATGTTGCCTCCTTTACGCGAGCGCCGCGAGGATATTCCTATGTTAGTGGAGTTTTTCCTCAAAAAGTTCACGGAGAAAATGGGCCGGCGGGCGGTATTGAGCGATGCGGCGCTAAATTATCTTAAGAACTACGACTTTCCGGGCAATGTTCGAGAGTTGGAGAATATGATCGAACAGGGAGTCGCGTTGGTGGAGAACGGAGTTGTATCGCAGGAGGCGATTTTACCGCCGGAGACTTCGGTCGCGGAAACAGACCGCTCGAGAGACGGAAGGATTTTACAAGAAGTGATCGACGAAGCCGAACGAAATGCCATCGAATCTGCCCTTCGAGAAGCGGACGGGAATCGATCCCGGGCCGCCGAGTTGTTGGGTCTGAGTTCGACAACTCTATGGCGAAAAGCAAAGCGTCTGGGCATCGAATAGCTGCGTGGCTATTGCCGTTCAGGCGGCTGAACTAGACAAGCCTATAATGGTATGAACCATCGTTGAGCTAAGCTGTCTCGTCGAGAAATCCCGCCCTTTTTGTCAATTAAAGGGCTAGAGCTCCCTGGTCGTCGCTAGTGCATCCAAAGAAGCATCGATCGCGATTTGAATCGCAGGTAAAATCATTTCATTTCGAAGTCTACGATTTTATCAAACTTAGGGCTCGCGCAAAAATAATTTCACATTTTCAGCGCCCAGCTCGGGGTCAGTTGTCCTATTGACGACTGAGCGGAACCGCAGCAGCAGCAGCGCTCTGATGATTCTACACATCTCGATCGAAAATTGCAGGCGTCTTACGGGCGCTCGGGTTCAGAATCCGTGCTCCGGCATGGGCCAAGCCGTTCGGTAGCGGATCCTTTTCAGGATGGGCCGAGTTGCGGGCAAGCGTGGCTGCAATTCTTTTAATCGCACTGAGCCTCAACCCCAGAGCCCGTCAGCTCCCTCACGAACCGGAGAAGAACGAATGATATGTGATGAATCATTAGAGCAGCGCTATTTCGAGGATTCCGCGATTGAGAAGATGAGACAGTTGGCCCCGAGATGGGATGCTAAAAGTGAAGTTGTTTTTTCGCGAGCCCTTAGCTTTTCAGGTCAGTAAACCTTAACGTTGCAAAAAAACGTCGAGCGGAAACGCGAAAAAAGCGATGAAATAAGGGCGAGCGGAACTTTTTTTAGACCGCAGATTAGTGCACCGTAAGTGAGGTCCAAAAAAAGTGAGCACGCCCTTAGTTCGCGCTATTTTTCGCGAGCGAAAGCGGTTTACGCCAACGGAGTTTTTGCAACGTTAAGGTAAACCCGGCGTATCGCTTATCTTTCGTGTTTGTGGTTTCAAGTTTGCAACGCGGTTTTGCAAGCGTGAATGATTTACTTTAAGTATGAGAGTCCAATCGGTTCTACGATTTAGATTCGCTTTTAGTGGTCTTATTGAAAAATTTATAAGTATACCTTTTTTGCGCTATTTCGAATCGTTCTAGATAGGAGTGCGCCAAAAGTCGTTCTTATCGATATTGGAGTTTGTGGCGGCTTCGCTCGGCACATTGGTTGCATATGGATATAAAGATAGCGATGGTAGGAAATATCCTACTCATGCAATATTCAGTAGGTTGAGATAGGTAGTTGTAATGTACGGTCGCATTCTCGTCGTCGACGATGAGCACAATCAACGCCGCAGTTTATCTATAGCGCTTCAACTTGAAGGTTTTGAGGTGTTTGAGGCTGAAGACGGCGAAAGCGCGCTTCGAAAGCTACAAGCGATCGAAGTCGATGTGGCCATCATTGATCTCATGATGCCGGGGCTCAATGGATTGGACCTGTCGCGACGGATTCGCTTTCGATATCCGAACGTATCGATTGTTTTAACCAGCGCGTATCAGCTGACCGAAAAACAGCTTTCGCTTAGCGGGCTCGATTCGATCGCTTTTGTATCCAAACCCTACTGTCTGGACGCGTTATCGGGATTTCTCAAGGGAAAGATCGATAAAGTCAGAAAGACCGCGCACGCGTAGTTGATAAGCGAGCTTCGTAAAAACGGCAAACACTGTGAGCATTTCCCGTCCGGACTGTGCGATGTTGTTTCTACGTATATCCATTCGCGGGCGTGCTGCGGTTTGGCGACGACGGCGGTCAATTCATCATGTAAAACCGGCTTTCTCCTCCGGCCGGGCGACGTCGGTTTCTTCGGACCCTGCTACCTGTTGCCGGAAACGACCGGCTTCGCGGACTCGAGTCCGCTTCGCTTTGGTCTTTTTCACCGACGACCGTCAGTACCAGCTATGTCCATCCTCGCCGGCCCTACGGGCTCGCTCGGTCTTACCGGCAAATCGGCCGAGCACTTGTTTGAGGCCTGAACAGTGACAGTTCTACCGGCTTCCTTGCCAAACAATCTTTTCAAGTCTCGACTCCCCTGTCTCGTTTGATATCGAGGGAACGCATTTTCTTATGAAGATTGGTACGCTCGATTCCGAGGATTCCCGAAGCGCGCGAGATATTCCAGTCGCACGCATTTAATATCGATAAGATATAATCGCGTTCCGCTCGGTCGCGAAACTCCCTAAGCGTAGGGTGTTCGCTAGGTTGTAGTAGATCCGATAAGCCGTTGCTGATGCCTATTTCTTCGAGTGGTCTTTCGACTTTCGGGGCATTCTGGACTTGTCGGTAATGAAGCGGAAGGTCGTTCTTTGTGATACGATCACCGCTGAGGATCACCATACGTTCAATAACATTCCTAAGCTCTCGAACATTGCCCGGCCACGGCATACGTTGCAGCGCTTCCAACACCGCATCATCGATTGGTTTTTCTCTAACGCCGTTGTCACGACAGCACTCGCGAAGAAATACTTTCGCTAAAGCCGGAATATCATCGACTCGTTCGCGAAGCGCCGGGCTGCGGATAGGAACTACATTCAGTCGATAATAGAGATCCTCGCGGAAGTTGCCTTTCGCGACTTCAGCTTCGAGATCTTTGTTAGTCGCCGCTATTACCCTCACGTCGACCGAGATATCGCTCTCGCTTCCCACGCGATTGATCTTTCCGCTTTGCAGGGCGCGCAATACCTTCGCCTGAGCGTCCGCGCTCATGTCTCCGATTTCGTCGAGTAGCAGCGTACCGCCGTCCGCTAATTCGAACATGCCTTTTTTGCGACTCGTTGCACCCGTGAAGGCGCCGCGTTCGTATCCGAATAGCTCGCTTTCGATCAGCTCAGTCGGAATCGCGGCGCAGTTGAGCATGATAAACGGCGCAGAGCAGCGTTGGCTCAATCGATGGATCGCTCGCGCGACGAGCTCCTTTCCGGTCCCGCTCTCTCCCGTGATCAAAACCCGCGTTTTGGTCGGAGCGACCTTTTCGATGGCGGTGTACAGCTCTTTCATCTTCTCGCTTTGACCCGTCATCTCGTAGCGCTCTTCGACCTGCGCGCGTAGTCGATTGAGCTCGCGTCGCAGCTTTCCGCTTCTCAGCGCCGAGGTGACACTGACCAGCACGCGATCGCGATCCAAAGGTTTTTCGAAGAAATCGGTCGCGCCGAGCTGCACCGCGTGTACCGCCTCGGCGACCGAGGCATGACCCGATATCATGATTACCGGCAAGGATTCGAGAGTCGGTTTCTGTCGGGTTCTCTCCAGTAGCTCGAGACCGCTGATTCCCGGCAAGCGAACGTCGAGAATAACGAGATCAATATCCTCCGATGCTAAAATCGATAGAGCGTTCTCAGCCGTCGCCGCGTCGATAACCGCGTGTCCCTGTTCTTCCAGTACCATACGAAGCGTACGCCTGATGTTTTTTTCGTCGTCGACGATTAGGATGGTAGCCGCCATAGGTGGGATTACTCCAGCGAAACCAACTCGCGTTCAGCCTGTTCGGCCACGGAGGGATAACGCGACGCTCTTTCGAGCATCTCACGGGCTTCTGCGATCTTGTCCAACCTACGCAAGCATCTCGCCGCTTCGAGCATTGCAGAGCCGCTTTGATCGTGATCAGGATATTCTTCTACGAGCGTTTTATAGCGCGGTATCGCGAGTAAACATCTCTCGGTCGCTCGATAACTGCGCGCAATGTAGAGAAGCGCGGTTGCGCGATGTCCGTCTTCATCGCGCTGATTCGCCACTCGGTTTAAATCGCTAATCGCGATCGTGTAGTTTCCAGCTCGATAGCTGGCAATTCCGCGTCGATAGAGCGACTCGGGCGACTCGCTCGGCTTATCGGACTCATCATTGCTCGCGGCTACGAGGCGAGAAGCTGCCTGTTGGTCGTTGAATAACGACTCCTTTTTCTGCTTTTCGTTTTCTACGGCCTCCTTTGAACGAATACGACCTCTGGGAAGATCCATCGTTAAGTCAAAGGGCTCGGCTGGCGTCAGCTCGCTCGACGGTCCTGTTTCTCCTGAAGCGTTGGAATTGACGACTATACCGCCAGTCGCTTCCGGTTTCGGGCGCAAATACGGCAAGAAGTGGATTCCGAAAGCGACTATCAAGAGCATTACCGTGGCCATGGCGACCTGCCGACCCATGGCGAGGCGGCTGATAAAGCCGACTAAATTCCTTGTATTATCTCGAATAGACCCCCTTTTTCCGGCGTCCTCACGCGACCGATCGTCGAGTTTGCGATAAACGGCGGCCATAATCTTTTCGTTTAACCCGTCGGGCGGTTCGAGTTGAGGAAGCTGATTCGCGAACGAAACCGCCTGGTTGAGCTTTAGGTATGATAGTCTACAGTCTTCGCAATTCTCTATATGCGCGCGAGTTTGAACCTCGAGAGCCTTATCAAGCTCGTTATAAACGAGATCGAGCATAACTGACTGGCAGGTTTCGCAATTCATACTGAACGCTGGTTTAAAAAAAACTCTTATTCTTCATAATCGGTAAGCTTCTCTCTTAGCCGTTCCAACGCGTAGCGCATTCGGCTTTTTACCGTGTTCTCCGATACCCCGACTACAATGGCGATTTCGTGAAAGGGCATATTCTGAATCTGACGCATGAGAAAAACCTCCCGTTGTTTTTCCGGGAGAGTTTCCACCGCATTAGCTATCGTTTCGCGTAACTGGTTGCTGATGGTGTGTCTATCCGCACCCGGCTGGTGATCGACTACTCGTCTCCTCAGTAGTCGACAGGTTCCATTTTCGATCGATTCCGATGGCTCATTCAAGGACTCATATCGTCTTAGATCCCCCTTTCTGGCCTGGTCGACGCAGAGATTGAGAGTAATCGTATAGAGCCAAATCGTAAACTTCGATTCCCCCCTCAACTCCTCAGCGCGTTGGACTATACGCGAGAATGCGTCTTGTAGCAGATCCTCGGCGATATCCTGATCTCGAACGGTGCGCGCGATAAAATTATATAACGGCTTACGGTACCTTAGAAACAACGCTTGAAACGCTTCCGAATTTCCGCTGGCGAAGTTGCTCAGTAGGTCCGCATCCTGCATTTCTTCGAGTTTAGGGCTCGCCACGGCACTCTTTTTACTCTCTACGATCTCGACACGTTCTGGATTGCCCCATCCCGATTTCTGAATTGAGACGGTTGGTCCCATGTCAAGATCTCGTCATCGTTATAAACAAAAAGTTCTTTCAGCCAAAGTCTACCACCTAAACATACAATTACCGACTTATTGGTATTTTTTTTCCTAAAGCGTCCATCTCCGAAGATGAGCAAGCGGCGAATTATCGAGTCAGGGGAGATATCGCCGAATTGATAAGTAGAGCCGAGCACTAGTCGCCTCCTTCGCCTCGCGAAATCGCGTCACCGGACCTTTTCGAAGCGTTGCCTTATCGAGCAATCTTGAGCTTTGAAACCGTCGCGGATTATCGGCATTCTACAAGGAGGCGGCAAGAGGACGTAAGTCGGTTGTACGGGATGAATTGGCCGCCCTCGTAACCATTCAGCTAAACCCCCCGAACGGGTACTTGCCGATTACTTCGTCGGCCATTACGGCTGCGATTAAGTAAAAATAGTGGTATACCGCTATCTCGAAAAAGGACCGCGTTGACCGACGAAGGGTCGCTTGTTATATAAAATCGCTAGGTATCGTCGTAGAGCGGTTGGTTCTTAAAGTCGATTTATAACGATTTACACTTCATTCGATATAGAATCCAACGTAGCAAAGGACGAGACACCCAAACACAGCCACTATTGCGAGAACTTGCCACAGATATTGAAACAATAGGTAGTCCGGAAGCGAATGGCCCACAAAGAAAGAGCGTTGGACTGCTAAAAACAAGAGAATCGATCTTATCGATATGGAGAGGGGAAGCGCACGATGCCGAGGATAACCAGATTATTGGTAAGTCTATCGTTTCTGCTCACGATGGTAGGAATTGCAGTTGCGCAGGACAACGCGTTGACTCAGCAGCTAAAAGTCGACGCGAAGATCAACGCTGAAGCGACCGCTGACGAGAAGATCACCTCCGCTGAGGGAAAAGCCAGTACCGATAGCGAGAGCCAACCCGAATCGGATTCGAAGCAACCCGAGCCCGAAACCATACCCCAAGGCGCAGAAGGGGAAACGGTTACCTCTGCAGCACAGGACAAAGCAATTAGCGCCGGTACTTACGGAATACGCCTACGAGACCTCGAACAGCGCATAAATGAGCTTAAAGAGCAGATTTTTCGTTCGAAAGCCCGATTGTCCTTGTTGGCCGAAACCGTATTACAGGGCGTGGTGGCAGGCTCACAAGCGACTTTGATTCACGAGAATCGTATGGGGTCGTCCTATATGTTGGTTAAGGTCGTCTACGCGTTGGACGGGGCTCCCATTTTCAACAAGGCAGACGAAGAAGGGGAGTTGGATGACCGCGAAAAATTCGATATCTATAACGGCAGCATCGTTCCCGGCGAACACACTTTAACGGTCAATCTGGAATATCGAGGACATGGATACGGTATTTTTTCTTACTTAAAAGGATATCGGTTCAAGGTACGTTCGAACTATACCTTTACTGCGCCGGAGGGAAAAGCGATCGTCGTGCGCGTGGTGGGTTTTGAAAAGGGCGGACCGACCGCACCGCTTGAAGAACGTCCTGCAATTCGCTATGTCGAACGCGTTGCCAACGATACCAAATCCGCGCTCGAACAGGGAGGTGAGTGATGAAACGGCAGCCGGCCAGGCTGCTGATGGTGTTGCTACCGACCTTGCTTGGTTGGCTGTCACCGACCTCCGCCCAAGACATCGCCTCAATTACCCGGTCGCTCAGTGACATCGAGACTCAGGTCTTGCAACTCTCGGCTGCGCCGCTGCAGCGATCCAGGCTCCGGAGCGCTACCTTCGTCGAGGAACGGCTGACCGATGGAGAGCTTTTTTACCGCTTACAGGATTACGTCCGCGCGAGTATTATTTTAACGGATATCGTAGAAAGCTATCCGAACCATTCAGCCTATCCGGATGCGCTTTTTCTATTGGGCGATTCGCTTTTTCGCGCGGGCGATTACCTCGGTTCGCGAACCCGCTTCGAAATCTTGTTGAAGAACGCCGACAATCCACGGTTCCGTCCTTACCTGCAACGGGCCCTGGGAAGGCTTATCGAAATCGCTATTCATACCCGCGATTTCACCGGGGTCGAAGAGTATTTTGATCGCCTTAATCGCCTACCTTCGTCGGAAGTCGAGGCCGCAACCACTTACTTTCGCGCGAAGTTTCTCTATAGCGTGGCGATACCGCAAGACGAAGCTTCGGGTAGCGGCGATACACCATCCGCTATCGATCAAGATAAGCTCGAACAAGCGCGATCTAATTTCGAACGAGTCGCTCAGAATAGCCCTTTCTACGGACAGGCGCAGTACTTTATTGGTGTTATTTATACCATTCGTGGAGAGTTTCAACCCGCGATTAACGCTTTTTTGAAGGCATCTCGTTTGAAACCGACAACGACCGATTTGCGCGCGGTGCGCGATTTGGCGCTGCTCGCCTTGGGGCGGCTGTACTACGAAACAGGAATGATAGCTAAGGCGGTAGAAGCCTATCAATCGATTCCGCGAACATCGGCCCATTTCGACGTCGCGCTCTACGAAGTCGCGTGGGCACACATTAACGAGGGTAACGCCACGCAGGCCGAGCGCGCTCTCGAGGTGTTGTCCGTCGCTTCCCCGGACAGCCGCTACATCCCCGACGGGCAAATATTGCGCGGTAACCTGTTACTCAGAAATGGTAGTTATGTTAAGGCGAACGGCGTTTTTCAAAATATCGCGACTCAATTCGAACCGGTGAAAAAACAGCTCGACGATATCATTTCCAGACAGGCCGACCCCGCGTTGTATTTTCGCGCCCTGGTGCGGGAGAATATGGAGGTTTTTGACGTCAACACGCTGGTTCCGCCCCTCGCGCTGCAGTGGACCGACTTTGAGGGGAATATGAAACACGCGGTTGGAATCCTATCGGATTTGAGTCAGGCGCGCCAAATGGTGGGTGAAACACAGGACATCATACGGCGTATGAGCAAAGCGCTGAATTCGCCGAATCCGATCAATATTTTCAGCGATTTACGCACCCATCGAGAAAGAACCATCGGGCTACGAAACCGTTTGACAGGAATTCGCCAGAAACTCATCGCGGCTCAAGAACGCGTGAGTAAGAAAAGCGATAACCCGGAGCTTTCTCGCATCAAAACCCGACGTCGCGAAATCGAAAAAGAGATAGGCCAAATGCCGCAAAGTGAGGCCGATTTCGAAAAGCGCAGCGCTCAGACAGACGGTCTATATACTAACCTCGATAAAAGCGTTAGCCAACTCGAAGTCGAAATAATGGGAGTCGAAGCTCGCATCGTTGCGACTGAGCGATATATCCAAGATACGATGAAAAGTCGTAAGGATTCGGAGGGGGTTGCCGCGATGTTGAATGAGCTGACGAGTCATCGCGACGCGATTGCAGGCTATCAGGAGAATGTTAAGGAACTACGAGCCGATATCGAGGCGGGACGGCTGCAAGTCGGCGTCGACGACTCAAGATACGAACGCGAAAAGTCATTGCGTACGGAATACAACCAATTGGTAGCAAGAGAAAGAACGCTTATCGGTTCATCGGGTTCCGCCGAAGGCAGGGATATCGAATCGGCGTTCGTGCGCGCGGCTCGCTGTGAGGGTCTGCTCGACGAACACGACGCGAAAGTCAAACAAATAGTGAATGAGCGTCTCAGCGAGATGAGAGGCGTATTAGAGCAAGAACGCAGTAAATTGGACGCGTATCACGCACAACTCGGAGATCTCAGTAACGAGACCGAGGTGGTGGTAGGAGGCGTGACTCAAGAGAATTTCGCTCACGTTCAAAAAAGGTTTTACGATTTGGTGATGGATGCGGATGTCGGTCGTATCGATGTCTCGTGGGCGACACGAGAAGAGCACCGCACCAGGGTTGAAATTCTTACGCGCGAGCGCACGCGCCGAATACAAGCGTTGGACGATGAGTTTAGCGATATTACGGATGAGAAAGTCGGGCGAGGGAACAAATAGTGCCTATGAGCTTTGATACGCGACGTGCGGGGATTTGGCTGGGAGTCTTTTTTGCGACGAGTCTTTATAATGCGAGCGCACGAGCCAAACCGCCTGATCAAGTCGCCAGCGTTCAAGAAGAGAACAGTGAGGAATCGACGCCGCAGCCGGCTTCGCAATCTGCAGGCGAGCAAGCTCTAGAAGTCGATCGGACGAAAGAGGCGGCCGGAGCAACTCAGTCGGATGATTCTGCGAAGGCCAAGGTTCGCCTTCCCTGGGAAAGCGCGACCGAGCTAACCGGGGGTGCAGCGCTCGAAGAATCCGCTGTCGGTCCGCCCAAAGATGATCGAAAGCCCCCTTCGCCGCAAGAGATCGCCGCCTTGCGCGAACTCGAGGCCGAGGTCGAACGCTTCAGCAAGATGGGTAGCGCCTATCAGCAATCTGTCAACGCGATCTTACAGCGTTCCTATCTTTGGCAACGGCGCGAGCTGGAAAAGGACTTCGCTGCTAAAATCGACGAAGAGGAAAAACTGCAACAAGAGGCACGCCTGAAAGCTATCAAGCTGTTTGAGAAATTTATCGCCAAATACCCCGACGACCCGACTTATACCCCGGACGCGATGTTTCGTTTGGGAGAGCTTTACTACGAACGTACGGCGCTTGCCTACCAAGACGAAATGGACGCGTATATGCGAAAGCGGGATGAGCTTTTCGACCGCGGAGTATCCGACGAAACCCTGGTTGAGCCGAAGAAGAGCTATTCCGACACGGTCGAGCTTTATACGCGGTTGGTCGAGAAATTTCCGAACTATAGAAGCCTGGATGGTGTCTATTATTTGATCGGTTATTGTCTAAACGAAATGGGGGAACCGGATAAGGCGCGAATCGCGTGGCTAAATTTGGTATGCGCGAACAGCTTTCACTATCCCGCGGACGTCCAACCTGAAGAAGAAGAACCGCAGGCGTTATCGGAAAAAGAGAAAGCTGCAGAGAAGTATCCCGCGCTGGGCTTGGATGAGGGAAAAGAGACGCCGGAAGAAACGGTCTACCTCAATCCTTACGAAACCTGTGTTCCCGTGGTTAAGGAGTCGAAATTCTACGCAGAAACGTGGCTGCGTATCGGCGAGTATCACTTCGACTATGACTTTACAGCTCACGGTTTGGATCGGTCGATAAGCGCGTATTCGAAGGTGTTAGATCGACCGAACGACCGCAACTATAATTTGGCGTTGTATAAGGTCGCGTGGGCGCATTATCGAGCGAGCCATTTTCCCGAAGCGATTGAGAACTTTTGGCGGCTCGTCCAATGGTCGGACGACGAGTACAAGCGTACGGGAAAAGGCTCCGAATTGCGCGCTGAAGCGATTCAGTATTTGGGAATCGCTTTCGCCTATGACGATTGGAACGAGAACCAGGTTCCAGATCCCCAAGAGGGAAAACCTCGCGGCATCGATCGACTACAGGATCCAAAGCTAATGCCTCAGGACAGACCTTGGACGGCTGAGGTTTATCAGAGGGTTGGATACATATATTTCGACGAGGCCAAGTATCCGGCAGCGGTTGAGGTTTGGAATTTGGCGTTACAGCGTTGGCCGACCGACGTACACGCTCCCGAAATACAGAATATGATCGGAAGGGCTTACACCCGAAACAACGAGCTGGAAGACGCGATTGCCGCGCGGGCCAAGCTCAGCGACTATGGAGAAGGCTCTACGTGGTGGGACGCCAACAAGGACAATCCGGCTGAGCAGAGCCAAGCGGAAAAATCGGCCCGGGACGCTTTGATCAATACGGCGATCAATCACCACCAGAGCGCTCAGAATTTGCGTCGTCGTTGTGTCGAGGATCAGGATTTAGAACAGTGTCGCGAGGCGCAGACCGCGTACAGTTTGGCTGCAAAGACCTATCGCGAATACGTCACGCGCTATCCTAATGATCCGCAGGCGTATGAGCTTCGATACAATCTCGCGGACGCGCTATACTGGTCGGAAAACTACGAAGAAGCCGCTCGGGAATACGCCGCGGTTCGCGACTCCAATCTGGACGACAAGTTTCTTTCGATTTCTGCTCGTTTGGTCGTCGAATCGATCAAAAGACTGACGGATCAAGCGGCTCAAGCGGGGCAGATTGAAATCCGTACCGAGCCTCCTGAGCCTCAAGGTGACCCGCCGCGCGTCGCTCCGATCGCGATGCCGCCGCTTTTACAGCGTTTAGCCTTGGCCCGCGACATGTATTTAAAACACGTGGATAAGGCGCGCGATACGGAGAACCTGCGGGAATCTTACAGCTATAACAACACTTTGTTGCTTTATTTGTACGGCTATTGGGATCTGGCGAAAGAACGGTTAACGCTAATTTACGAGGAGCGATGTAAAGGCGCTCTGGCCGACGAAACCGGCCGTGTCGCCTGGCTTAACCTGCGTAATATCGCGGTTTCACTCAATGACAGCGAGGAGGTCAGGCGCTTGAGCACCGATCTCAACCAGCGGCAGTGCACCTTTACGTCCGGAGAGATCGCCGCGGCTGACGTCGATTGTAGCGATCCAAAAAACAAGGATTTGCCCAAGTGTCTTGCCGGGTCTGATCTGACCAACCTGCGTTATCGAGACGCTGTCGATATCTTCGCTCAGGCCGAAAAAGAGACGGGGGAGAATCAACGTTTGTTATACGAAAAAGCGGCGACCGAGCTCGTTGGTGCGGTTAACGACGAGCCGAATCACGCGCAAGCTCCGTTGGCGTTGGAAAAAGCCGCTATCGCCTTGGAGCGAACCAGCAGATTTGAATCGGCCGGCCGTCTTTATCAGCGTATTATCGACGAGGTCGGGCCGCGTCAGGCCAAGGACGAGGAAGAGCAAAAGAGCCTGGATGCGATATTGAGCAACGCCTATTTTAGGTTGGCTTATAACGCGAATCGCTTTTTCGACTTTGACCGCGCGGTCAACAACTACCGAAGTCTTGCCGACTCTGAGCGCTTCGCACGCTCAAAGGATCCCAACATGGTAGAGCGTCGAGAAGGCGCGCTGATCAACGCGGCCAGAATTCTGGAGTACCAACAGCAATACGCGCGCGCGGCGGAGTACTACGAGCGCGCGGCGTCGATATTGCGCGATCCGAACGATGTGCGACTCGCGCATTTCCGTATAGCCGAGATGTCATATAAGCAAAAGAAATGGGGGGTGATGATCAATCAGATGCGCGAGTTTATCTTGCGCTACCAACGCGATGCGAAAGCTGGCGAGCAACTCGTGCTTGCGTATTGGCGAATCGTTGAGGCGCGAAATGCGCTGGGACAAAAGCGAGAATATCAACAGGCGCTACAAGATGTGGTGACGACATTCAGCCGGACGAATCAACCCGCGGGCTCATACGCGGCTGAATACGCTGCACAGTCCAAGTTTATTTTAGTGGACGAGGGCGTAGCTGAGTTTGAGAGTTTTACTATCAAACCGGGCAAACCGGCAACCCTTAATGCATATATTAATACCGTTACGAATCAGATAGAGGCTGGAAGTGTCGAGGCGAAAAAGCGCGCCGAGGGCTACAGCTCGATTCCCAACTACCGGCGTCCGACTTGGACTATCGCTGCTTTTGTGCAACAAGGCCGGGTTTATGAGGTTCTGGCTCGCGCGGTATTAAATACGCCTTTTGTCGTGCCCGCTGACCTACAAAAGAAGATGAGAGGTTTGCCGGATTACGCCAAGGACGATATTAAAATTCAAGTCGAAGACGCGATTCGTCAGGTGCTGGACGCGAAAGTTAGACCCATCGAATGTCTCGCGGTTCATCGCTATGCCTTGGCCGCTCGCGCCGCTCGCGCCGGAAACGTGGATAACCAGTATACCCGACAAGCGATCGACCGGATCAACGCTTACGGTGACGAGAGAATTGCAGAATGTATTACCCAAGCCGCGGCCCAAGACGCGAGCTTGACGGCGTATCAATCGGGAGAGTTTACACGCGCTCCTCGAGGGCAGAATCTTGATGTCCCCGCGGGAGTGTCTCCACCATCGCTCGCGGTAGGAGAGTAGCGATGCTGATCGGTATCAAACGTTTTGTCGATAAGCACTACGATAAAGCTTCTATTTCGTTTATCGTAATACTCGCTTTATACCTCTACGGTTGCGGTGCCGCCAAGGAGGAAACGAAAGGCGCTGCTGTTCCGGGCGGGCCGGATTCGACCCAAGGCGGCGCGGCAGCCGGCCAGGGAACGACAGCGATTCAGTCCGGAGCGCCAAGCGCCTGGGGATCTCCCGAAGCGGATACCGGAGAATCGTTACCGCCGCGCGCGCAGATGAGCGAGGCGGCAAAGCAGGCGTATCAGAGAGGCGTGGCTGCTTCGCGGTCCGGCGATGATGTTGCCGCGAAAGCCGCATTCGAAGAAGCTCTTAGTAAGGATAACCGATCCTATCAAGCCGCATTTAACTTAGGTGTGTTGGCTGATCGCCAAGGAAAAGAAAATGATGCGGAGCAGTATTATCGACGCGCTTTGAGTATTCAGCCCGATTATGAGCTGGCGGTACAAGGCCTTGTAAATATTCGGCTCCGGCGCGGTGCGGTCAGCCAAACGATAGCGATCGTCGAACCGTTGGCTCAGAAATGGGAAAGGAACCTCCATATCCAAGCGACTTACGCTGATGTTTTGGCGCAAGGGGGTCGCTTGGACGAAGCTGAGCAGGTGGCTCGAAATGCACTGCGACGGGATGAAAGGTTCGTCCCCGCCATGATTTCTATTATCAAGTCGAGCTTGATTCGAGGTCGCGACGAGTTGGCTGATTCGATTCTAATGCAAGCGATAGCGGTCGATAGCAAGCATCCCGAGCTTCATTTTATTAAGGGAAAAATGGCGCAAAAAGCAGGGCAGCTCGCGGATGCGATGAAATCTTTTGAGCAGGCGGTGCAACTGCGACCCGATTATACCGAGGCGCGGATGGCGCTCGGAATACAGTATATGGCGTCGGGAAACTATCAACAGGCTTTGGATCAGTTTCTTGCGAGCGCACGATTGGCGCCCGGGCTGGTAGCGGTTCATCTCAATTTGGGCGATGCCTATCGCGCGCTCAAGAAATGGACCGAAGCGAAGAGAGAGTTTGATGCCGCGTTACGCATGAAGAATGATCTACCTGAGGCTCACTTTAATCTTGCGCTGATGTACATGAGCGCGGGTGCTGAATTTCCGGGACTTGATATGCTCGGAGCGTATAACCGAGCGATTAGCGAATTCAATAACTATCGACAGTTGATGGGGTCCAAGTTACCGCGCGAAGACATCTCTGAAAGCTATATCGCCGACCTTCAACGTAGTATTCAACGAGAACAACAGCGCATCGAGCGAGAAAAAGCGAAAGCCGAACGCGAAAAAGAACGAGATGCTCGTCCGGCAGGATCAGATGAAAAGGAGGGGCAAGAATGAAACGTTTCGCTACTATTTTCTTTCTTTTTCTCATTTTGACGTTGATCGCCACCGAATCCGCATATGCGCAACAGAAGCGACAACGTACTCCGCGAGTCATTCAACTCGAAGAGATCACTATCGAGGGCAAGGTACAGAAACCCAATGCGTTCTACATACTTAATCGTTCGAATATCGGTTACGAAATCATGGATTTGCGCACCAGTTTTTTGGGCAAGGTAGTAGGCGCGGTAAACCAAGAGCCCTTCTAGCTGAAATTGTTATCGCTACTTTTCAATGCTTTGCAGCTGCTTTTCGCCGTCGGGGCGTTGGCTTTAGTCGGTAAGCGGTTTCACGAGGTGTTGTTTCAGAAACAACTAGACGCTAAGCCGTATATCGAAGCGTTACAATCTGAGGTTTTTGAGGAGCGGCTCGGAGCGGCGGAGCAATTGATTCGAGCAGCGCGTCCTGCTTGGATCGCCGAACTCGCGTCCGTTTTTTTTAGGGCCAGAACAGAAGGTACCAGTGTTGAGATCGCTGTCGCCGATGCTTGGCAACAGTTGCGAGAAGAGACGAGCAAGGGAATTTATATAATCGTTGGATTTGCTCGGATCGCTCCTCCGCTCGCTTTGTTCGGCGTTATACTACAGTTAGCGGCAGGATTTACCGGTAATCAAGGCCTAACAGCGCTTCAATCAGGATTGATCGAAAGTCGAGCGATTGAGAGCGCGATCGTGACGCTGATGATCGGTATAGGAACATCAACAGTGTGTTTTGTCGGAGGTGGGATTTTGCGTAAGCATGTACGAAAGGTAGATAAAGAGCTTGAACAAGTGTCCAGGGCATTAGAGGAGGCATTTGTGTTCGTGGACCGCCCGACAGAATGATATGAAAGCGCGGTAAAACTATACGGAAAAGCATAGATAGCGAGAAAAGTACTGGTCTCACTAAGCCGGTGGATACGGCGCCGGGTGCGACTAAAGGAAATTGCTTGGCGTCTTCGTATGACGATAGCTAGCACTAATTGGCCTGGTCGCCTATCGGCAACTACGAGTCCGAAGCGTCCAGGCGCTATACCCGCCTGCCTCTACGCTTCAAGGGTTTGATCCATTATTTCCGCAATTATATGTAGTTATCTCCATCGCTACTGCGCTATACTCGTAGCGACGTGTTTCTACCAAGCACTTTGATTCTTATTTCCTAATCCGGCGACGATGTAGAAATGGTATAAAACTTTTTGGCCCCATGTCGGCCTGATCGAGAAAGCCTTTTTCGCAATTCTATAGCCCCATCGAGGAAAAATCGATGAACGCCAATCAGACGCCCCAAGAACCAAAAGCGAACCGTCCAGGCGCGATGACCATGGCTATGCAGGCCGTGCAAATACGGACAACCGGTCCCAAGGTCCTGCGTATTGGGCTCATTCAGGGCGGCAAGATCATCGAAGAAAGGATCATCCGCAAGCGCGAAAGCGTTACCGTCGGTAGCTCTGAAAAGAATCATTTTGTAATCCATAGCGAGGGTGTGCCCTCTCGCTTCGAGCTCTTTCAGCTTGTCGGCGACGCATATATTTTAAATTTCACAGAGAATATGAAGGGTCGTGTTGGTTTACCGGGAGGTGTTCACGATCTCGACCGGATGAGGTCCAGCGGAACCGCTCGCAACGCCGGTAGTTATTGGCAGGTAAAACTGAGCGACAAGTCGCGAGGTAAGGTGAATATCGGTGCGACCACGCTGCTTTTTCAGTTCGTCATTCCGCCGCCTGTTCAACCGCGCCCTCAACTACCGGCGGCCGTGCGCGGTGGCCTCGTGGGTAACATCGACTGGGTGTTTACCGCTTTTGTCGTGTTCACCTTTATGAGTATGTTCAGTTTTTTAGTTTATTTGGAAAACGCGGATTGGCCTATTGAAACGGGTCTCGCTGCAGTACCGGAGGATTTCGCGAGATTCATCTTTGAAGAGCCGCCGCCACCACAAGAAGTTGTCGAAACCGAGACGACGGTTGAGGGCGAAGGAGAGGCGACCTCAGAAGAACCGTCGAAAGGAACCGCGACGGGAAAGTCGCGCGGCAGCGGAGGAGACGGGATGTCTGCTGACGAACGAGCCAGAGCGATCGCAGATAAAAGCGCGCGCATCGCAGCCGAAGCGTCGCAAGCGGCCGAAGCGCTGATTGTCGGCGCTTTAAGTTCGGAAGCCGGTGGAGCATTGGCTGATGTTCTCGCTGGGGGGGCGGTAATCGGTAACGCCGAAGAGATCATGGCGCAAGCATCGGGAGTTGGGGTGGCGCAAAGAGCCGGGGGCGGCACGCTGCGTGAACGAGCGGGAGGCGGTACGGGTAGCGGCGAGAAGGGCCTTGGATCGTTGGCGGTGGCGAAAGGAGCAAGCACGACGGTGTCGGAAGGCGGAACGGTTACCGAAAGGAAGATTAAGGGTAAGACCAACGTCGGATCAGGGGGCGATATCGGTGGAACAGGAGATTTCGACTCATCCGTAGTGGTAAGGACAATCAAGACTCGACTATCGGCAATTCAGCTCTGTTACGAGCGCGAGTTGCGCCGAAATCCCACTATAGCGGGTAAAGTCACCGTTCAGTTCTCAATCCAGCCGCGGGGAAATGTAACTGATGTCTCGATTACGGCGAATACCACCGGAGATAGCGCCGTGGCAAAATGCGTGAGTGACGCGATCAGTCGTTTCCGATTCAATCCAGGTCCGGAAGGCGGAAGCGTGACATATTCGTATCCATTTGTATTCGCGCCGCAAAATTGATAACGCCCAACGGTGACTTTTCACTATCCGGTACTTGCCGGAGTGAAAAAAAAGCTGATGCACGACTTAAGCGTTGTGCCTGCGGAGCTGACCCGTGTCGTGATCGATAAATAAGGGGCAATAGCGTTCAAACCCTCTATTTGTTTTCGTTTGATAGCTAGAGAAAAAGCCATCCAAATACCATGAAATTCACTACATAGCGGTAAATGGCCGATACGAAAGTCGTCACGAATTTGACGACAAAAAGAGGTTATTTGAAGCCTTCTTGGTGAAGAAAAAAGCTTGCGCGTCAGCGACTGTTTTTTCAAAGTATTGACAGGTATGATCTCCGAGATATACTGACCGTTACTATTTTTTTCGGGTTTTTCTTATGTCCAGGACCACCATTTTACTAGTTACTTTTATTTCGTTTCTATTGACCGGCATTGGTCTTGCTCAAGTAGGCGAGCAGGAAGAAATAGAGCAATCGAAGCCGGAGGAGAACGTTCGCCCGGCTACAAACCTCCCGGTAGAGGTTCAGATCGAAGAGGGACAGGCGGTTGTAGCTTATGGAAAGAATCTGAACGAACGAATCTCTAATATGCTCAGCGAAGCACGAAAGGAGTCGGATATAATTCGAATAACTTGTCTAAATGATAAGCTTACTCAAACGAACGCGAATCTCAGGAACGCGCAACAACGATTGAAGGCGTTAACAGATGCCGTTGATCGAGAAACGCGCAATCATGAGTATACGGTTCTGATGGTGCTTAAGCAGAAGTTTAAGACTCTGGATCAAGAAGCCGGCCAATGCGTGGGTCAAGATATCTACGAGATAGGACAGACTCAGGTGACTACCGAAATAGACGATTCCGTGGCGGCTTTTGACGAGTCTCCGACTATGACACCTGATTTTGGACCAAGTTTCATTGAAGTAAACTTTCCTACCCCCGCAACCACAAGCGAATAACTGTTTCACAATTTCCTCCACTAGCAGAGACGACGTTTTTTACAACAATAGGGGGAGCAGTTCCCGGCCCCCTCGGAAGCGACCGGGACCATGCGTGCAAAACTGATTTTTCTGTCTTGCCTCACCTCTTTGATGCTATTTGTTTTCGCGAGCGCGACGGTCGAGGCTCAGGCTTGGCTCGAAGATCGAAAACGGGCCGAGGGTCACGGTATTCGATTAGGTGATTTTGAGTTGCATCCCGGCTTGGGTACGGAAGTCGGCTACGATACCAATCTTTTCCTGGCGGAAGATGACGATGCTCAGGACAGCGTTCTACTGCGAGTTACACCTCATCTCTATCTATCGACTCTCGGCGAGGAAAGGAGGGGGGAAAATGTTACTCCTCCACCGATTATTTTCCGAGTTGGAGGCGCGTCTTCGTTCTATCACTATTTCGCTTCAAACGATCTCGATGACTTCTCGGTCGGGGCGGATTTGAATCTGACGATTAACCCCGATCGTCCGATCGCGTTTCAGGTAACCGAAGGTTTTACTCGAAGTATCCGTCCGTTTTCCGAACCCGTTTCCGGAAGCGGCTTTGACTTCGCGCGCAACCAAAACGACCTCGGCGGTCGTCTAATGTTCGCGACCAAGAGCGGATTATTTAAGGCCGGCCTAGGGTTTAACTGGGGAGTGGATTGGTTCGAAGAATCACTGATACATGACAAGGATAGCTTCACCTACTCTCCGAGCTTGAATACAAGCTGGCAGTTCTTACCTATGACTGCGTTGCTTTACGACGTACGGCTTGATTTCCAGAACTATCTCAATGAACCGGCGGCAGATACGGAGGACACGAGCACACTGGTAACCGACAACGCACGCGTCACCAGTCGAATCGGTACCAACGGTGTTCTGACTTCAACCATTTCGATTACGATACTTCTCGGTTATTCAGCCGGTTTTTATGACGAATACGAAGACTTCGACGATATCATTGGGCAGATCGAAGCGCGATGGAAGGCGAGCCATTCTTTCACGCTAAAAGTAGGCTACGATCGCTCTTTTGAAAGCGCTTTTCAGGGGAATTTTTGCCGAACGGATCGCGGATACATCGACGCTTTATTATTGATGGGCGGGGTCTTTTTGCTCGACGCGAAAGTCTGGGCCGGGCTTCTTCAATACGGCGTACCTCGAAACAGTTTAGGCGATGTCTTTAGTGGCCCGGACGCCGATACGGAGGCTAGGCAGGACGTCAGGATCTCAGCCTCTCTCTCAGGAGAGTATCGCTTTATTGATTGGTTGGCGGTTACCGCGTCTGTCGGCTATCTTATGGATATCACCGATTACGAGGTCGATTACGGTGACCGCTACCCGCTGCCAGTCGAGCCAGCCGACTTCAATAGATTCGAGGGGTGGCTGGGCATCCGGGCGTTTTACTAAGGGCTCGCGAAAAAATAACTTCACTTTAAGCATCCCATCTCGGGGCCAACTGTCTCATCTCTTCAATCGCGGAATCCTCGAAATAGCGCTGCTATTGCTGCGGTTCCGCTCAGTCGTCGATAAAACATTTGACCCCGAGCTGGGCGCTA
>JAFGIB010000266.1 GCA_016929805.1 Deltaproteobacteria bacterium
CGGCGAGGATGGTACTTGCTGTACCTGACGAGCCGGCGCGAGGACGAAAGCCGGTTTTACGGGATGAATTGGCCGCCGTCGTAGCCACACAGCAGTACCCCCCTTAACTGTTACATTTTTTCGCCTATTCCGGCTCGTCGAAAACCGAGTGAATGGTATCGCGAGCCGCGATGTTGGTGCCGTCCAGCGAGTTGATTTCCGTTCGCGAGAGATCAATTCGAGGAGAAAAGACCTCCGAGTGGAAACGCCGTGCGAGACGGCTTCCGAATGCGCCCGCGTCTTCGGCTTTTTCAGCCTCTATTTGAGCGCAGTCGACAATCGCGCCTTCGTTTGCGACGAGGCAGGCGCTGCCTTTCGACCGGTCCGCGTTTACGCGTAGCTCGAAGCCGCTTTCGGAGATATCCAATCGCGGCGAGCGTTTGAGAGCGTTTATAATCGTTTCAGAGACGCCGCCTGATTTCGCGGACAAACGCGCTGGAATTCTCAGTCCCAGACGTCGGAAAATACCTCTGTCGCTTTGCAACGCCGTATCGTAATAACCCAACGCCAACTCGGTATGACCCAAACGTTGGGCAGCTACGGCGGCGATCGCTTGAACGCGAGCCTTAAGTAACGCTTCACCTCGGCCGAGAGAAGCCATAGCTCTTTCGCTAAGATCGAGCGCGCGTCGATATTCGCCGAATGCGGCTGCGACTTCGGCAAGTATAGCTTCATAATAAGCGCCGGCGCCTTTTCTCAAGTCTTTTTTACGCGCTCGCTCAGCCGCTTCCTTTACGATCCCCGCGCCCAGAATCTGAACCAGCTCTCCCATCAACCAAGGAGGCACGACGGCCGCCTTCGAGGTCCCGATCTGAAAGACGCCTGTCAGCCGATGGACGTTTCCAAGAAGCCGTTTGGCTTTGTTGCTCGATCGCCAGGCCTGGAATCTCAACCAGCGGGCTCGCAGCCACGCCAAGGGCCATTTATATAGACGCGCTAGAAACGGTTCTGTCGAAGCCTGTTCCAAACAGATTTCGGCGGCCACTAGGCGAGCGCGACGGTCCAACATTGCTATCACGAGCTGGTCTTGCAGCGGATCGCGGCTATTATGCGCCCGTCTATCGGGCGCGACGCTCGCTTTCGACGTGAAAAATAGAGCGTCATTTGGTCTGCCTAGAAGAAGTAAGAAGGAAGCTAATGCACGTCTGGTCTCGCCGCGGTCGGAATCGCGAACATGGGGCGGCCGCAAGGCTCGGTATTGGGGGATTTCCTTTAAAGCTGATAAAACGTCTTCGAATCGTCCCTGTCGGAGATACAGCTCGGACAGTTCGAGCCAGGGATTCGCGTACCACGAGACCGTCGCCACCGTTGCGTCCAGCGCAATACGTTCCGCAAGATCGAGCCTGAGCATCGAGCGCGCCGCTTCTGCTAAATTAGTTAGGTCCACGGACGACGGCGAACGACCTATGAGCGCGGCGTCATCGACCGCGTTTTGGCAGGCTTGATAACTCGCCTGGTCCTTCCCCTCTTCGAATTCGATCGCGCACAGGGCATTTAAGGCGATTTCGCGCTGCTCGTCCTGATTCGTGCGCAAACCCAACCTCGCCGCCAATCGCGCTTCTTCAAAACGCCTCATCTTCATCAAAGGCCAAGCGCGTTCTGCAATCATATCAGGATCGTAAAGCTCATTATACCTGGCCATGAAATCGAGCTGCTCCGCGAAGTGCTCCATCGCGCCGTGCGCCGCCGCCAGTTCCTTGAGAATGGATACGTGCCAGCGCCAAGGATGCTTTTTATCTTTTCGGACATCGTGCCTCCGCTCGTACAGCCTCAAGGCGCTATCCAGGTGGTAGACCGCGCGCGGAAAATCGGCTTCAGCGTAATGTTGGGTCAATCCGAGGACGAGGTGAGCGATATAGGACGAAGGATGCTTTTTGAGCACGACTTCAGCGAGTTCTCGCGCTTTGATATATCGTTGAAGTTGGCTGTAGATCCAGGCTTCGATTTCGTCCGGTTTCGCCTCCAGCCCTTTGGGTAACTCAAGCTCGGAGAAATCCACGTCTTGCGCCGATACGCTCGTTGGATAGATTAGCGTCGAAAAAATGAGAGTCAGTAAAAAGGCTAAATACCTCACCGGCGTAGGCTCGTGCGAGCGAGCTGCTCGATTTGGGGTTTCATACACGAAACGATAACTTCGTAATTGTCCTCGAGACCCGGGACGCACTCGATGCGGTGTTGAAACACGTGGGGCGCCAATGTTTCGATGTCCTCGGGCGTGACGTAGTCTCTGCCGTGAATCAGAGCCCTGGCCTGCAACGCCGGCAACATCAACACCAGCGAGCGTGTCGAGGCGCCTTGTAGTACGCGTTGATCCGCGCGTAAAGCGCCCGCGAGATCGACCAACGCGACGCGGATCGGTTCGAGCAAAGCGATCGCATTGCGGATGGCTCGACGCGCTTGTAAAAGCTCGTCTCGGCTAACCTTCGGCAGTCCGCGATTCATTTCCAGGCTCGGCGTGGGGTAGTGAGAGAGCACGCCCAACTCCGATTCGCGGTCGATATAATGCATTCGTATTTTAAATAAAAATCGATCGAGTTGAGGGGTCGGAAGCGGATAGGTCCCCGCGACATCCAGAGGATTTTGAGTGGCGATAACAAAGAATAGCTCGTCCAATTTGTAGGTGTGATTATCCACCGTAACCTGCTTTTCGGCCATTGCTTCGAGCATCGCCGCTTGCACCTTGGGCGAGGTTCGGTTGATCTCATCGGCGAGAACGACGTGAGCGAAGACCGGTCCCGGTCGAAAGGCGAAGCGATTGGTGTCGAGTTCGAATACGCTCGTACCGGTAACGTCGCTGGGAAGTAGGTCCGGCGTAAACTGTATGCGACGAAAGGCGGCGATTTCGTGCTCCAGCGGCTGTGCGATAATCGAATCGCCGAGCGAACGCGCGAGCGTGGTTTTTCCCGATCCCGGATAGTCTTCCAAAAGCACGTGGCCGTCCGCCAGCAAGGCTATAATCACGAGTTCGATGACATCATCGCGTCCGACGATTACCGCTCGCAGGCGCATTCGCAGCCTTTCGACCGTGAGGCGCGCGGCATCGAGATCGTCGGCTTGAACGGGATGGATTTCTGTTGTTTGTTCAGTCGATTCCATGGGTTTCCACTAGCGGGACATGAGCCAGGACCACGGTATGATCACGCCTGTTATTCTACGCCATCGCGGCACTGAGGTCCGCAGCTCCTGGTGTATTCTGGTGGTGATTGTTTGCAATTCCAACCTGGCGATTTCTCGCTTACCGCCAAAAACGGCTCGCAAATGAAGCCGGGTAAGGTCGGCGAACGATGGGGTGATGCAGCGCAGGCGAAGGGCAAAACGCTCGCGAGACTCGCCATAGTCTCGTCGAATAAGAAGCTCGCTTAATCGGTCAAGCTCGGCTCGGTAGACGACACGCGGTAAGCGCTCCGAGGAGCTGAGCCTAGGCATCACGCGTCGAAAGATCTTAACTATATAAAAGACAAAGATCGCGAGTAAAAGTAGGAAGGGAACGATTTGCCCAAAAAATACGGACAAATAACCGGCGTATTTGATCATCGGTTCGAAAGACCGTCCACTCGCGTAGGGCAATGGACGTTGTCCTCTCACCATCTCGCCGAGCAATCTCTGTAGGTCAGGATCAGGCGGTTGGGGCGGGGGATCGAGACTACGCTCCGGAATCACGTCTACCATCACCCAACCGACGCCATCCAAGAAGATTTCCGGCCAAGCATGAGAGTTTTCACCTGTTAGAACAATCGTCGAGCCTCCGCGACGAGCTGATTCCTCGACCACGTATCCGGCGGCGATTCGCGTTGGCAGACCGATCGATCGCATCAAGAAGGCTGCGGCGTGGGCGAAATGCACGCAATATCCGGTCTTATCTCCGAAAAGAAAATCAGCGGTTGGGTCGGGAGCGTGTGCATGACGGCTTCGCAGGCTGTAGACGCCTTCTCGACTCAACCAGCCCGAGATTGCCAGAGCTTGCGCCATGGGGTCGCTCTTCAGCTCCGGTCGCAACCGGGCGATGATCCGTTTTGCGAGTTCGTGGTACCGTGGATCTTCGGGCGCCTGCTTGTAGTGGTTGAACTGCTCGACGTTCCAGGCTCGACTGCCGGCGTTGTGGCCGAATAGAGAGAACAAATCGATGCTGAGTGAGGCGGAAGTAATGCGATACACGCGGCGGAATCGGCCGGGATCGGGGTTTGAAACCGGCTGCAGAACAACGGGAGATTCAAGCGCGAAAGGGCGCTTATGATCCGCTAAAAGGGCCACCGTCGTATCCAGGGTAGCCCGTTCACCCAGCAGATTCGGAACCTCCGGCATGTTAAGTTGAGTCGAGGGAAACGACTCGATGATGTCGCGATCGAACTCCGTACCCACGCTTGCGACCAGGCGCCGTCCATTGTATTGGCTGAAGGCGCTCTGTCTGAAGTAATACACGCCGGTCGGCGGTGAAAAGTCGTCGTGCAAGAGCACCACGGAGAGCGGTACTCGATTGGCGGACGATTGATAGTCGTCGCGGAACATCAACTCCTGATCGTTTCGCCGTCTCCCCCTGTTTTGACCCATATGACCTTCCGGCTTTTTTTTCGCGGCCGGTGTGTCCCCTTGCCTCAACCCTAAGTGATCCAACGAGGTTGGAGGCTGAGGTAAACCGATGGCGGTGGTCGTGTATAGGGTCGATAAAAGGACGACAGCCACGATCGATAGGTGAATTAAGGAACGTATCAGGCTCCGTTCGTGAAGTAACATCAAATCGATGAGCAGAGCCGTGCCCACACCGAACAAGAGAAAGACCGTGGTCGGGTCCCCGCCCACGGCGATGATCGGATCGGCGATTTCAAAAGGGCGATTGATCGCTCCATTGCGATGGGCCACGAGCAGCTCGGCGAAGGCAAGCGACACCAGAGCGACTTCGAATACCGATAATACCCTGAATCTCAACGTCGAGGTTCTTAGGCCTATTGCGCAGAGCAGCGCCGCGCCGCCGAAGGCGAAGGTATCGGACCACGCGAGCGCCGCATTCGGGCCGATTGCAGCCGCGAGCCAGACGGTATCGAGCAAAACGCGATGCGCCGTCGCGATGCAGAGCAGACCGAAGCCTACGAGCGCCGCGATCGCCACCAGGCGCAATCGCGAGCGCGCCACCAGGTGCCCGATCGCGACGCCGATTCCGGAGCCTATTGAAACCGCGACGGTAACAGGCAATATCGTTTGAGGATAGGAAATCGCCGCGCCGCTTATTGAGTAGACGATCACCGCTAGAAGCGTCGTGAGCCAAGGGCGTTTCGCCGGGGAATTCCGACCGACCCTCGTGTTCGTTTCTCGAACGGTCTGCAGCGACGATTTGTCCATCGATACCTATCTTAGTCGGATTCGACGTCTATAGCCGATAATTAGTTGTAACCCATTGATATTTCAAAATTAAATGACTCGCCAAGAATGGCTTGAAAGATCCAATAATCGTTTTTACGATGGAGCGCACTGGCGCGGCGATTCGATATTCCGCTTTCAGCTCAACGCCATACTGGATACATTGCGACGATTTTATTTAAAATCTAGCGGGTAAGCCGTACCAAATTCTATAGAGGACCGACAAGATGAACCATGAATTATAGAAGCGGTTTTTTCGCTTCCGTGCGATTTATGCATGGTGTCAACCCCGGACCGGTATAGATTAGGTCGATTGACCTACATACGGTTTGCGCAAAGCTCCTTTTGAGGAGTGGGTCGAGGCAGATTCGGTTCTTAGTGAGAAAAGGTTTCCCGATGATGAAATTAGAAATCAACAAACAAAATATAGCCCGGTCTCACGGAACGGCCTATTGGATCGTCGGTCTTTTATCGCAGCTTGTCCTTTGGTCGCCATGTACGACGGTTTTAGCCGAGTCAGAAGCAACCGATGAGCCTTCTCAGGCGCAACCGGGCGATAGAGCCGAGGAGGAAAAACCGGATGCAAGCGGCCTGGAACCGACGCCTTCGGAGCAATCGCCGGAGACGCCCGGCGGCTTTACCGGTCAGGAGACACCAGCAAGCGAGCCCGCCGCGCAACCGAGCCAGCCGCAGCTTGAGTCACCTCCGGCGTTAGACAAAACAGACGCCGCCCAGTCGCCGCGTATAGCCGACCAAGAGCAAGCCGGCCGGGTAGACGCCAAAGAAGCGCATGTTAGCCAACATAAAGTCGTAAAGCGCGAACTCGATCGAGAAGAGGGTCGCGAGCCGCCCGTCCCCGAGAGCGCGATGTACCGCGAAGTGGAGGTTTGCGCGAACGGCCGGCCGGCCGTCGAAAACGAGCGATCTCAATGGCCACCGATTCGTCTCCGAGGCGACCTTGGATTTGGCGCGTCAAGTAGATCCGGGGATACCTCGGTTTGGCTGTCGCCTTTGCTCGGGGGCTGGTTTCGCGTGATGGACATGGTCGCGATATCAGTGGATTGGGGATTCGCGTATCTCAATAGATCGGCTAGCGAAAATAGCGCTAAAACGGCGTTTCGAATGGGCAACCCGTTCTTAGCGGTGCATTCCGTGAGGCAGCACGGGTGCACCGAGTTACGCGTCGGGATAGGCGCGACCATACCTTTGGCCTATTTGCCGGATCCGGATTATTTACCGGGGGCGGTCGAAGGAGAACGCAATTTAGTCGTCGAGACCTATCAGGGCGCGATGGCGATGCGAGGCATGTGGAACTGGTGGTTATGGGTGCCTGATTCCATGAGTGTCGCGCTTCCGGTTTCTTGGGAGAGCGCGGCGAACACCGATTGGATTTTTGGCGGTGAGGTCGCGCTGGCGAGCACGGTTTTTTTAGAGGGCCGTTATGCCTATTTTGTACCGGTCGCTAATCCGCTACAGGCTTTATTAGTGATCCCCATGGCGGGAAAGATCGGCTATCGAATATCCCCATTTATTTTATCTATTCGATTACAGGCGATTTGGGTCGTCAACGACGGCGCGGTGCAGTTAGCAGCAATTCCGGCGGCGAATTGGAAGTTCGGCATAGGGTTTTTAGATATTTCTTTCAACCTCAACCTGGATAAACCATATGGATTCGGTGCCGAAAACGATAGGCAAGGAAAATTGTGGGGCGTGCAGTTGGGTGGCGGAATCGAGTACTGATCGTTTCGCGAGGACGAGGGATGAACATCGGCGCGCTCAAGGAAAAAGCGGCTCTGGAGAGGAAACACCGTGACGTTTAGCCTACCGAAATACTTTCCCCCGGATTTCACCGTCGAGTCACTCGCGCGTGCGCCGGCGGTCAAGCTTCGACCGGCGCCGCGGGATGGAGTCGCACCGGATAATTTTCACGCGACATCGAACTACCCGGAATACCTTCGGCTGCAATCGGGCAAATGGGTGTTGGTTTCCGAATCGAGAATGGATTGTGTCTTAGTCGTTCGCGACGAGACGGTAGAGGTGGTTGAAGCCAGGCGCTTGAAACGGAACGATTCCGTGGTCGTCGGCAGAGCGGAGAACGGTGAAGACGGTATTTGGGTTCACACTTCTGGTTTCGAGCGCCGGGGCGGAGAAAGAAGCGACAAGTTTTCTTTCCGCATGCGCGGAACACGCGAAACGCCCTTTTCGCGTAGCTACGATCAGCTCTACGATATCTTACGGTACGACCGTAATAACGGCTATATCGTATGGGTATTAGGACCGGCTGTGGCATTTGACCGAGACAGTCGCGACGCGATGCAGGGGCTAATCGAGGGGGGGTTTTGCCACGTTTTACTCGCGGGTAACGCGCTTGCAACCCATGATTTAGAAGCGGGCTATTTCCGCACCGGGCTCGGACAGGATATTTATTCTCAAGCACTCAACCCGTTAGGACACTATAACCATCTCGATATCCTTAACGCGGCGCGAAAGGCCGGATCGATTTGCTCAGTCATTGAGCGACTACGAATTCGAGAAGGAATAATCTACGCTTGCGAAAAGCGCCGGATACCTTATTTACTCGCCGGATCGATTCGTGACGATGGACCGTTACCGGAAGTATACGCCAACGCTTATGAAGCACAAGACGCGATGCGGATCCACGCCAGGCGCGCGACCACGGTGATCGCTCTCGCGACCCAATTACACGCGATCGCTTTCGGAAATATGGTTCCGAGTTATCAAATAACCAGAGCGGGGACGGTACGTCCGGTTTATTTTTATATCGTCGATATGTCCGAATTCAGCGCTGATAAACTTGCCAATCGCGGTTCGGCGCAGGCCACCGCTATCCTTACGAACGTGCAAGACTTTATGATTAATCTATGGAATAATTTAGCCGAGAAGAACCATCGCGGTAAAACAAAACGGAAAGAGAGGTCATCTAAATAATCTATGGAAGGGACAATCCGAATCATCGGAGTACCCATGGATTTGGGCCAATCGCAACGCGGAGTTGATATGGGACCGAGCGCTATTCGTTACGCCGGTTTATCGAGGCGTTTGCGTGATCTCGGTTATCGGGTGCAGGACCAAGGCAATGTGCACGTCCCGGTAAGAGATACGTTGAAATCGACGACACTTGTTCCGGCAATCGTTCAAGCTTGCGAAGCTGTATATGAAGTTGGTAAACGAGCGGTCGAGAGTCAAGCGATGCCGATTTTTTTGGGCGGTGATCATTCGATTGCGATAGGCACGATCGGGGGAGTAAGTCACCGCGAGCCGGTCGGCGTTCTATGGATAGATGCTCACGGAGATTTTAATACATATAAAACGTCGAAGTCGGGAAATGTACACGGAATGGCGCTTGCTGTATTGACGGGACGCGGCGCCACCGAATTGGTGAACATCGGCAGGCGAGGACCCACACTTCGAGCAAAAGACGTCGTGCTCGTCGGCGTCCGCGATCTGGATCCAGAAGAAAAAAAGGCCCTGAAAGAAAGCGGAATAGCCGTATACACCATGAGAGATATCGACGAGCAAGGGATTAGCACTGTTATAAAAAAAGCATTGAATCGCTTACGACAGCTTTCGCGCATTCATGTGAGTTTGGATATGGATAGCCTAGACCCCTCGGAAGCGCCCGGAGTAGGTACGCCTGTCGCCGGGGGGCTCAACTATCGCGAGGCTCATTTGATCATGGAAACCGTCGCGGACACGCGCAGGCTCGCGTCCATGGATATCGTCGAGATAAATCCGATCCTTGACCAAGGAAATACCACGGCAAAGACGGCGATCGAATTGGCGGTTTCGGCTTGGGGAAAACGCATTTTGTAATATAATTTAAGTACCGAATGGATCAGCTTGCTGGACCAGAAACCGATCCTATCGATACAAGGCGGGATATTCTTACGCCTTCTACGGTCTCGTCATTATGCCCGTCGGAGCGAAAGATAGAACGTATCGCGGAGCTTGTTTCAGAATTATATTTATTATTATTTACGAGAAAGCGCCTTGAAGCAACCTCTTGGGCTTTGAATTGCCTAGTCGTTCTGCTTGTACATTGTACCCACGGAGGGATAGGCCATGTCGAAAAGCGATAAGTTAGAGGCTTTGATTGAGACGCGCGGGGCCGAATTATTTGAGGCCACTCGGGGTGTGGAGCCGTCGATCTTCGATAAAGGATATTGGAACGGCAAGATTATCGACTATTGCATGGCTCACAAAAGCTTTAAAGTAGAGATGTTTCGATTCGTCGACGTGCTGCCCACCTTGCGCGACGCCAAGGCGGTTGCGCGACACATCGACGAGTACTTCAATCGGGAAGATCTCGATCTCCCGGCGGCGGTGAAAACCGCGGTGGTCGGGGCGACCGCTTTTGGTGGCTTCGGCGCCAAGATGGCGTCCGGAACGATCGAAAAGAACGTAAGCGATATGGCCCGACGATTTCTGGTCGGGGCGAACCCCGACGAAGCGCTGCCGACGCTCGCGCGACTAAGAGAGCAGAATATCTGCTTTACCGTCGATCTGCTCGGCGAGGCTGCGGTCAGCGAAAAGGAATCACACCGCTATCTCGAGCGCTATCTTGAGATATTAGACGTACTAAACAGGGCTAAGGAGTCGTGGCCTGATAACGACCTAATCGACCAGGGGACTTTCGGGCCTTTGCCTAAGGCTAACCTTTCGATTAAAGTCAGCTCGTTTTATTCACAAATGGACCCAATCGCCTATCAGAAGAGTCTGGACATTCTGAAAGAGCGGCTACGCCCCTTATTGTTACGCGCAAGGCAAACCGGTGCATTCATTAATTTCGATCTCGAACAGTTCTGTTTCAGGGACCTAATTTATGATCTATTTATGCAACTTTGCGATGAGCCGGATCTAAGGGACTACCCGAACTTCGGCGTTGTAGTTCAAGCATATTTACGCGATTCCCAGAACGATGCCCGAAGGCTTATCAGTTGGGTGAAGAGACGGCGAACGCCGGTTACGGTCCGATTGGTTAAGGGCGCCTATTGGGACTATGAAACGATCTTGGCGAAACAAAGAGGATGGCCTTGTCCGGTGTTCACTCGAAAGGAGGATACCGACGCGAACTTCGAGCTGATATCCTGTATGTTGCTCGACGCGTTTCCTCGCCTATGCGTTGCCTTCGGTACTCATAATATACGTTCGATCGCGCACGCTATTGCCTACGCGCAACTAAAAAGCATACCAAATCACGCAGTCGAGATGCAGTCGCTCTACGGTATGGCGGAACCGATTCGCGCGGCGACGATTCGTTGCGGTTACCGGCAACGCGTGTACGCTCCGATCGGCGAATTGCTACCCGGTATGGCATATCTCGTGAGGCGCCTTCTGGAAAACACGTCGAACGAGGGTTTTATGCGCCGCCGTTTTGTCAACCGCGTTCCGATCGAAAAGCTGCTCGAGAAGCCTTCGGTATCGAGTGATTCCGGGAACGCGGTTCGCGCCTCAGGCAGCGGCGGTATCGATACGCCTTTTCGAAACGAACCGGTTTTTGACTACGCTAAAAAAGACAAGCGTCAGGCGATGCAAGAGGCTCTGAGCGCGATACAACGAAGATTCGGTCGGGAGTTGCCGATTGTCGTCGACGGTAAGAGAATACTAACGGGAAACATACGCGGTCGCACCAATCCTTCTCGAAGCGATCAAATTATCGCCTATCAACACCAAGCGGGAACCAACGAAGCCGAAGCCGCGATTCGAGCGGCTCGAGGCTTTTTTACAAATTGGCGTAATACATCTTATAGAGAACGATCCGAGATCCTGGTTAGAGCGGCGAGCGTCATGCGCGCTAGGCGTCACGATCTCAACGCGCTGCTGACCTATGAAGCGGGTAAACCTTGGCGTGAAGCGGATGCTGATGTCTGCGAGGCTATCGACTTTCTTGAATACTACGCGCGCGAGGTCGTTCGAGTCAGTGAGCCGCGTAAGATGCAACCGTATATTCCAGGCGAAGAAAATTATTTGCTATACGAACCGAGAGGGGTCGCTGTCGTGATCGCACCGTGGAATTTCCCTTTGGCGATTCTTTGCGGCATGACCTCAGCCGCGCTGGGTTCCGGTAACTGCGTGTTGATCAAACCGGCTCATCAAACATCGACGATCGGTTATGAGTTTTACGAGATATTGCGCCAGGCGGGCGTTCCGGCGGGGGCGATTCATTTTGTGCCCGGCCCGGGTTATCAAGTCGGTCAGTTTTTGGTTGATCATCCGGAGACCGATCTCGTGGCGTTTACCGGATCGATGGAGGTCGGACGTCGCTTGATTCAGTCGGCCGCAATTGTGCACTCAGGTCAGCGCAATATCAAAGCTGTTATTTGCGAGATGGGAGGTAAAAATGCGGTGATTGTCGATGACGATGCAGATCTCGACGAGGCGGTGAAAGGCATTGTCTATTCCGCTTTCGGCTACGCTGGTCAAAAATGTTCCGCCTGTTCGCGCGTGATTATTTTGGATTCTTGCTATGATTTGTTTGCGGAACGTTTGGTTGAAGCGACTCGATCAATTAAAGTCGGAGCCGCCGCCGATCCGGCTACTTTCGTCCCACCGGTTATCGACGAGGACGCGCAGTCGTCCATACGGCGTTATATAGATATTGGTAGAGAGCAAGGCGAGGTGTTGCTCGAAATCGAGGCCTCGGAAGAGGGTGCATTCGTCGGACCCGTTATTATAGGAAATGTAGACAGAAGCGCGGTCGTGGCTCAAGAGGAGATATTCGGACCCGTGCTTTGTTTAATGCGTGCGAAAAGTTTTGACGAGGCTATTGACATCGCACTAGATAGTCGCTACGGACTGACCGGCGGGCTCTATTCTCGCAGTCCAGAACATATCGAGCGCGCGCGCCGCGATTTTCGCGTCGGCAACTTATATATCAATCGTCACAATACCGGAGCGCTGGTCGAGCGGCATCCCTTCGGAGGCTCGCGCATGTCGGGCGTAGGTTCCAAGGCGGGAGGTCCCGACTATATCGTTCGATTTATGGAACCGCGCTCGATTTCCGAAAATACCATGCGTAGAGGATTCGCGCCCGAGGGAGAACCTACGGCGGATTAGGAGGCCGGTCAAAACAAACTTGCCAGTTGCGGCCGCGTACGCGGGCGCTCTCGCGGCTTTCGTCCTCGAAAGAATCCTCGAAATAGCGCTGCTATTGCTGCGGTTTTTTCTGCGGGCGCGCTCGCGACTGCGCTTCGCGTACGCAACCGGCCGTGGCAAGTTTACCTTAACGTTGCAAAAAATCCGTCGGCGTAAAGCACTTCGCTCGCGAAAAATAGCGCGAACTAAGGGTGTGCTCACTTTTTTTGGACCTCACTTAGGGTGCACTAAGCTGCGGCCCAAAAAA
>JAFGIB010000267.1 GCA_016929805.1 Deltaproteobacteria bacterium
AGAGTTCAGCAGTGGAATGTACGAGCGGGTTTTTCTTGGTCTTTTCGATACATTGCTATCTAAAGGAGAGCGGCAAGTGTAGATGGCCGGATCCGGGGTCGAACTTTCAACGGTGGACGTAGAACAAAAAGGGCGCGCCGCGCGCAGCGTACTAACGTAATACCGCAATTCCGCTCGGGCTTTTCCCGTTCCCTTCAGACGGCAACGACGATATCTTGCGGGTACCCTCTCTTAGGACGGAAGGAACTGAAAAAGCCAACGATGTCACCTAGGTACGGATACAAATCCAAAAAAATCACCACTTCGAACGAGGGCCGCGAATGCATTTTTCCATGCCAACGCAGTTATCTCGCGCTATTTTTCGCGAGCGAAGCCGTTTACGTCTACGGAATTTTTGCTACGTTAAGGAATCCCTCAATCCTGCCGGAAATACCGCTCATACTGGGTCGGCAAGAGCCCTGTATGCCTTTTAAAAATCTCCCGAAAGTGGCCGCTGTTTTCGTAGCCGGCGCGGTGACTGATCTCATCGAATGTGACGTTCTCCATCTCGATCATTTTCTTCGCCGCTTCCACCCTTATTTTTTGTAGATAAAACAACGGCGTGTCGCCCGTGGCTTTCTTGAAACGCCGCTCAAAGGTGCGACGGCTCATCGCGTGATCGTGCGCCAGATGATTCATATCTACGGGCTTTTCTAGATTCTCTTCGAGCCACAGTTGCACCGCCAAAACCGCCTCGTCGCCGTGCCTTTTTTGGAATTGCAAAACACTGAACGGCGCCTGGGTTTGCCTACCCATATCATGCAGCAGCGCCTTTGAGCATTGAATCGCCACATCGTGGCCGCAGTATTTTTCCACCAGATAAATGGACAGATCAATGCCCGCGGAAAGCGCCCCGGCGCAATAAAGCGTTCCCTCGTCGGTAATGAGCTTCTCCGGCTGGAGGTTCACTTTCGGATATCTTTCCCTGAATAGATCGATGAATCCCCAATGCGTGGTCGCGGTCTTTCCGTCCAAAAGACCCGTTTCCGCTAATAAAAAAGCTCCGGTGCAGACGCTGGCGATGCTCGCGCCCCGTCGGTGTTGATTCTTGAGCCAACGGACAGTCTTTAGATTGTAGCCCGGTTTTCTTCTCCTGTCGGTGATGCTAGAGATAATGATCAAATCGGTTTTCTTTACGTCCTGTATAGTCTTATGCGGTTGAATTAGTACATTGTTTAAGCATTTAATCGCCCCATTCTTTTCAGCGACGACTTCCACTTCGAAAAGGGGCGTTATTGGCGTGTTGTAAATTACATTCCACAGCCGGCCGGCCAGAAAGAAAACGTCCATCGGGCCTAAAACGGTTGTGGCGATCGTCTCCTCGGTCGCCAGAATCGAAACCTTCTTCATTTTAGCGTTCCTCCCTTTTACATTTGACGCAATTGCGATGTCGATTGGCGTTTGTGCCATGTTTAAGACTACGCGTCAACTACTAACGTCACCGTCCGAACAACAAGAATAGTAGCAGTTCGCCCGGAAACTCGCTCTCTAAAGCTCAGAGATGCCCCGCCAAGATAGCCGCGATAGAGCACGGTTCTTCGACTAAAAGCGAGCCGAGCTTGGCTCGTGATTTCGAGATTCCGAAGCGATGGATGAGCTGTTCTTTAAAGGATAGCGGCAAGCGTAGCTTCCAGGATTCGGGGTCGAACTCTCGAGGGTGGACGTAGAATAAAAAGGGCGCGCCCCGCGCCGCGTACGAACGTATCACCGCGCGTTGAAGCCGGAGCGGCAAAGCGCGCAGGTAGAAACCGCCGCCCACACCCAGGCGACGCCCCGCGAGCTGTAGCACCGAGGGCGGGATTTCTATCAGGCGCTTTTCTGACCGCAGCTTGATGCGATAAGGCACGACGGGCGCCCGGTCGACGCCGTAAAGGTAGGTAGCGGCCGGAAAGATACTGCTGTCGTACTTAAAACCCTGTTCCGCGAGGATATTCAACGCCCATAGAGAATTGTTCGTGATCGACCAGGACGGGGCTCGAAAACCGATAACCTCTTGCGCCGACAGCTCCCGCAGCAAGGAGCGAGCGCGCAGAATATCTTGTTCAAATTGGTGCGCGGATTGTCTATAGACTAAACTGTGCGACCAGCCGTGACAAGCGACTTCGTGACCGGCGTCGGCAATGCGCCGAACAATATCCGGATAGCGCTCCGCGACACAACCCAAGAGAAAAAAGGTAGCGTGACCATGTTTTCTTTCAAGCATGTCGAGCAGCGCGTCGACACCGGGTCGAACGCGGCTGGGAAGCGTTTCGTCGTGATACGTTCCCGCGCTTTGGAAGTTCGCGTGAAACCAGTCTTCCACATCGATCGTGAGTACTATCCGATCGCTATTCACGCGAAGCTCTTCGATTTCAAGATCAGCCATGGCCTTCGGCTCGCGGCCGCGCCTTCTTTCTGCAATCGGCTGTTGCACGCGCGGGAGGTCCGCGGCTGAAATATTCGTTCTTCTTTTTGTAGCGGCTATCAGTAGACCGTCTCCAAAATTTAAGTAGAGAGAACCGGGGATCTGTTTTCTCGAGCGGTCTGCTATAGCCGTCTGCACCCTTCCACGGGGAAGCGCGGCTGAAAGCTTGAACCCGATATTACTCGAGCTCACGCGACGGCCCATGCGACGGACGAGAAAATCGTTCTCGAACCCCGTTCGTCGAAGCAGATACTCAATACCCGCTTGCGAAAAGTAATAGCGGTGTTGGGGCGGGTCGAGAAAATACCAAAAATTACCTAGGAAGCGCGCCCAGGGGGCCGCGTGATCGCCGGTTTCAATAACCAATACTCCCTCCGGCGAAAGTAGATTGTAAGCGCGCTCGATACACGCTACCGGGTCTCGCATATGCTCGATCACGTCGAACATGGTGACGACCTCAAACCGTCCCGGGATATCGATTTCAAGGAAATCTCCGGCTTGTACCGTCGCGCCCGAAAGCCGAGCCGCTTCCCGAGCGCACTCCTCGACCAGCTCCACGCCCCTTGCGTCCCAACCCTGTTCTCGCGCGACCTTGAGAAAGAAGCCGTAGGCGGAACCGACTTCCAGAAGTCGCCCCTTGGGGCGGATAGACGAAATCCATTTGATTCGATCGGCGAAGTTCGCCTCGATAATTTCTCGGTCAGCGAGATAGTCCGGATAACCGGTATTCGTCTCACCGCGAAAGTATCCGATCGAATAGACCGAGTCCGTGTCTCCCGGCAGAAGAAATCCCGGAATATAGCCATTGTCACACTGCTTACAGTGTCGAAGCGAAAAACCGCGGCGAAACCGCCAGTCCTCGGTTTCTCCCAGGCAGAGCGGACAGCGGATAATCCGCGGCTGAAATGCTTTATGATGCTGATCGCGATACATGAGATAAAAAGGCGGAAAAGACCTGTTCGTTAAACCTATTTGGTCAAGTGGTAGCTCAGCGAGCCCGTCCAAGGAAAGAGAATCGTTCCTCCGCTGACGGCTTCGACCAGTTGCCCGATACTTCCCAGAACGAGCGCGCCGGCGTTTTCCACCAGATCGTGAGAGCGCCGCGCTCGACCCACGCGTACTTCAACCGTTCGAAAACCGATATCCCGGCAAAGCCTTTGCATGACGCGCGGGGAAAAATCGCTGAGATGCATCGGCGCGTACATGAGCGAACGGCCCAATAGACGTTGCACGGGCATTAACGGTTCCGTTCGCGGAATGCGAATAACCGCTTGTCCTGCGAAACGAAGAAGCTCAAAGCACTTGGTGAGAAACGCGCGCGGGTCGTTGACATGTTCCAGAACGTAGAGGGAAATAAGCGCGTCAAAACTCTCGCGCTCCAGTTGCGCCTCTTCAAAAGGGCGATTGATGACGGCGCCCTTTAGTTGCTTTTGCGCGTAGTCGGCCGCGGTCTTCGATGGTTCGACGCCGACGCTCTGCCAGCCCCGTTTTTCCATTTCCGCTAACATGTGTCCGAAAGAGCAACCCACGTCAAGCACGCGCCCGCGGCTCTGCCGGCTTGTAAGCCAGCGGGCGACCTGAGTAAAAACATCTCTCATCTCGGCGATCCATTTTTCTGGAATATTATCGCTTTGCGGGTAGTAATCCAGGTAGAGTTTCAGTAGCTGTTGCTGCGAGGGTCGGGGGTTGACGTAGACAAAACCGCAACGCGGGTCAGCGCATTTTTGTATCCGAAAGCCGTTGTCATACCCCAGCGTTCGCGCGCGCGTTCCGCCGCATACGGCGCAGGTTACCTCGACCAGATCATGTTTAATATCGTCAGGTATTCTGTAATAACGAGTCAAGATCGCGTACCTTTTTCAGCTTAAACGAGACGCGGATTTTGTACCGTCTCGGACTTTCGGAAGATCTACCGATGACGCCTCGGATCATGAGCGGTTAGAACACGTCAAAGTCCGCAAAATTAAGCCGTGGATTTTTCGGTAAATCGCCCGGCTGATTTTCGGCGGAATAAAAAATCGATTGATAATACTCTTTCGAATTAACAAAACCCAACTTCATTCTCACGGCCGAAACCGCCGATTCTTTTTCATCTAATAAGACTATCATATCGCTCTTTCGCTGCTTAAGCCTTTCGATTAGAACGCTGAATAATTGAAACTCCACGCCTTGCTTGGACCACCAGTCTACGATAACACCCGTTTTAACCAGCTTGAGATCGGATATTCTGAAAACCGCGACGGCCGCTGTTTCTCCTTTGCCGTCTAGTATTCTTACCAGTGAATAGTTCGCCGTGGGATGTCGATTATACCTCCAATTTAAAAAATCTATAGTTTTGTGGAGTCTATAGCGATTTTGCGTAAAGGCGGAATATAATTCAATGTCCGATTGGGTAAAATCAAGGTTTTCGTCTTGAACGCTGACAGTGAGGTCTCTAAAAGATGTTTCGAATCGCGACGGGAAAAGACGGGGTATCTTTGATAAAGCGTTAAAACAAAGGGCCGCGCTGCTCCCTAGAATGCCGGATAGCGGGTTCAGTTTCGGAAATCGATAGCCGATAATTTTCGCGAAATTCAACGGTAAAACATAGACATACAACTTGATGTGGGGTCGCCAGCCGACCTTGAGATGACCCGGTAGAACCGCACGCAACGCGGTAGCCGTAAAATTGAATCCTATGGCATGTTTAATTCCCTGTTGCTCCAGCGCTGTTCTCAAGCAAAAGCGGCCGAGATCGACGAAGACCCCCTTTTTCCGATAATCGGGGTGAACCATAACGTCGATAACCAGCCCGTATTTAATCAGCCGGCCGTTTTCATCGAGATAGGTAGCGGGTAGAATCGCATAATGTCCCACTATAGTCCCACCCGAGAGCGCTAAGCCGATAAGCCCTTTTCCCTGCGGATTTTTCTGGAATTGATAATCCCATAGCCTTGGATCTTTCTCCGAGATATCGCTTCCCTTAAACGCCTGGCGATACAATTCGAGTATATTATCCTTATCGCTTTGCGTTCCCTCCCTGAAAGTGAGTCGGTTGGATTGCATTTTTGACGGAAAGCGAGCTGGAGTTATAAGGTATGGCTACGAGAGTGGGGCGGTCCATTCGACGAGTCGTTTAAGATAGTTCTCCACCATGAATCTGAAGAAGAAGTGCTTAAAACGAAAAATCGATACTTGTCTGGCGAGGGCCGCGACGACTTCAAACGCAACGCCTCTGGGAGCGGTTTTTCTGTTGTGGCGCAGGCCGTAGCCGGTCGAATTGATCGAGTTCAATAGATCGTTGAGCTCTTTCGAGCGCCAGTTCGCAACGCTTTCCCAATTCCGATCAATCCATTCCTCTAAAGATTTAGCTTCCTTGAGCCCGAGCTTAAGACATTCCGAATACAGAGCGGTTCCCGGATACGGCTGATAGATACTAACAAAGGTGACCTTCATATACGGGTTATCCTCGGCCATGGTGACGATCGCGCGCGCGGTTTCTTTAAGGTCCTCGATCTCTTCCCCCGGGAACCCAACCATAAAATTACAAGCCATCTCGATTTTGCTCCTCGCGAACTCCCTATTGAGCCTGAGAATGCGCTCCTTCGTTAAGCCTTTATTAATTATCTTCAATACCTTATCTGAACAGGATTCAATCCCGACCTCCACGGAGATACAACCGGTTCGTTTCAGTAATTCAAAGAAAGTGTAGTCGACTCTTTCCACCGTATCGATTCTCATGCCCGAGCTGCCCCAGGATGTGCACAGCGACTCCCTTTCTATCGCTTCCAGAATGGACCGCACGCGTTCGATATTTACAAAAAAGTTATCATCGATGAAAAGAAAATCCGTAAAACCGTATTTGTCTTTTATACGACGTAGCTCCTTGACGACATTTTCCGCAGATAGGGATCGCCACGTACCTCGATTAAAATTAGTATTATAACAGTAGCGGCAACGGAACGGACAACCTCTGCTCGTCTCGAGGGAAATGAGGGGCGAATAGGCGTTAATATCGACGAGCTCATAGGGCACCGGCGGAAAGCTATTGAGGTCGGCGAAATCGCGCGGGGCGGTGTGGAAGATCTCTCCATGCCTTTTATACCAGACTCCGGCGATCGTTTCGATGGACTCGCCGCGCGCCAAGGCTTCCACGAGCTCAAAAAAGCTGATTTCCCCCTCTCCCTGAACCACGATATCGATGTTCGGATTCGCCACCGTTTGTTCAGGCATGATACTCGCGTGAATCCCGCCCCAGACCATCGGAATATTCGAGATGCTTTTTACGTGTTGACTAATTTGCAGGGCGAATTTTATCTGTTCTCCGGTCAAACAGGTCGTTCCAACGCATACCGGGTTTAAGTCTAATTCTCTCTTAAGGGTCTTTCTCCAATTTTTATCGAGACGCTGGTCGATTATCGTCACGTCGTAACAATCGACGAGATACCGCGAAACACATAGAAGAGATAAGGGGAGCTTATAATACTTTCGGATGAGATTATCGTCCCAAAGACCGACTTTAGGTTGTACGAGTACGACTTTTCTTTTCATTGACGTTCCTTCAGGTGAACCGCTACGCGCCGGCCGCCGGTATCGATTCATTCACCATGCGCTCGGGTTGGCCGGTCGATTCGAGCACGCTCATCCACAAAATCCCCTTGGGTTCGATATGCTTGCGGTGCTGAATCGCCGCTTCGATCGGAATATGGGTAAAAACATCGTTCCATAAACCGACCAATAAACCGGTCTTTCCCGCCATACCCGCGTGCGCGGCTTGTTGCCCGAGAAAGAGGCAAAAAACGCCGTCATCCGCGGTAGCGGGCACCGAACGAATCATATAGCTCGGATCGATGTATTTCACCGAGTGCTCCAGACCGAGCCTCGTGAAATAGTCGCCGACCCGTTGTTTGACTAAAAGGCCGATATCGGCGAGCTTTCGGTTTCCCGAACGGTCGACCCCGGTTGGCTCGGAAAACAGGTTTTGTCCGGCCCCCTCGGCGACTACCACGAGCGCGTGATGGCGCTCGCTGATGCGTTTTTCGAGATGCGAGAGAAATCCGTTCGGACCGTCGAATTCAAAGGGAACCTCCGGAACCAAGACGAAGTTCGCGTCTCCGCTCGCCAACGCGGCATAGGCGGCGACGAAACCCGAGTTGCGGCCCATCAACTTGACGATACCGATGCCGTTGATCGCGCCCTCGGCTTCGCTGTGGGCGCAACGTAGGCTTTCCAGCGCGCTGCCGACCGCGGTTTCGAAGCCGAAGGTACGCGAAACCAGATTGATATCGTTATCGATGGTTTTTGGCACGCCGATCACCGCGATTTTCAGTCCGCGCCGTTCAATCTCGTTGCGTATGGCGTGGGCTCCTTTCAGCGTCCCGTCTCCTCCGATAGTGAAGAGCATGCGAATCTCTTCGCGGTAGAGCGTATCCACGATGACATCGATCGGTTGAGGACCACGGGACGAACCCAAGATCGTACCGCCGTCCTCGTGGATGTATTTAACGGTATTAGGAGTTAGATCGATCAACGGGAATCCCATATTCGGATTGAGCCCCGCGTACCCGTATTGCACGCCCTTGATATGCTTGACTCCATACATATAAGTCAGCTCGTGCACGATGGCGCGTATGACATCGTTTAGTCCGGGACATAACCCGCCGCAGGTTACGATCGCCGCTTTGACGTTGCTCGGGTCGAAGAAGATCATTTCTCTCGGTCCAGCCAACTCAAATGAAATCAGGGGATGTCCCGCCTTTATTTGCGCCATAACGTTATTGAGGTTTTGCGAATAGAGCGCGCGGTCGGAATCGCTAACGTACCGGTGATAACGCAACGGTGACCGAACCGTGCACGGACCGAGAGTTTCGATTTCGGTGTTAAACGCGTCCGTCATCGGCTCCGGTAAAAGGGTGTTCATTTCTGTGCTCATTTCTCGTTCCTGGGACAGCTCCTCTTTTCGATCCGGATTGTTATCCGATAACGCTGGATTTTAAGGCAATCGGTTCTCATAGAACTCGTACCGGCAGGCGCGAATTAACACCGATCATTTATACCTCGAAAGGAGAGAATTATAGCTTTTTTGAAAAACCACCTGTATGGAAGCGATTCGCTCTGGTAAGGCATAACAAGCGTAAGAATATGAGAAAAGAGGAAAGATGCAAATCGACACTGAACGTATTTCTAGCCCCTTTGGCCTTATGTGATAGGGAGGGATTTGAGAGACCTTTTTTCGTGTCTCGAGCCGGCCCGCTCAATAAACCGTATTTTAGCTCCGGCCACCACGTTTCCGAGGGTGGAGACGCTGTAATGCGAATCAGACTTTGTCTCCAAACAGCCCGGTCGCGGATGTTTTAGGATGTCGAAGCTGAGCGTCTATCGGTTCCATCTTTTCGAAAAGCTAGAGTTCCTGGCCGGCGGGAAAGCGATGCAGGGGATTCAGCGGTTAATCTGCTGGTTGCTGTTGGTTGTTTCCTTTGGTTATTTCGTTTGGGAAATGCGCACGCCCTTTCCCCAAATCGACGATGCTTTTATCTCGTATCGCTATGCCCGCAATTTAGTCGAGGGAAACGGCTTGGTTTTTAACTCCGGCGAGTACGTCGAGGGGTATACCAATCTCTTTTGGACGCTGCTCATAGCCGGCGGTTTGGCTCTCGGGATTGAGGCCGAGACGGCCGCGCATCTGCTTGGTTTATTTTGTGGTCTGGGAGCGTTGTATTTTACTTTTATATTGACGCGGACCGCGCTTCCGCGGGTGCTAAGCTGGTTGGCTGGTTTTGCACCGGTCTTGTTGCTCTCGTCCGCGTCGTTTACCTGCTGGTCGAGCTCGGGAATGGAGACCGCTCTGTTCGTCGCGGCCACGACCTCGGCTTTTGTTGCCTACGCGGGAAACCGAGTGGGATTGCTCGTTTTGGCCCTTTCGCTGGCTACGATGACGCGGCCCGACGGCATTCTGGTCGCTTTTGTGCTTTTTGCTTTTCTAATCCTCCAAGAGCGCGGCCGCTTGAGACGCGCGCTAGCGGCGCTGGCTGTGTTCGCCGCCGTACCGCTCGGGCTCACGCTTTATCGAATCATCTATTATCACTCGGTATTGCCGAATACCTTTTACGCGAAGGTCGGCGGCATACCTTTGGTGGCCGGGTTGAACTATATCCTCGGATTTCTTCTAAGCGGTTGGGCGATCCTTCTCGTCCCTGCATTTTACGCTCTGCGGTATCGCAAATCCTCTTGGCCCGAGGCCTGCTATTTCCTGGTTTTACTGCTCTACGTGTTTGCGGTCGGCGGCGATTCCTTTGCTGAATGGCGGTTTCTTTTACCCGCGACGCCCTGTTTGATCTCGCTAGCCATCCGGGGTTGGGCTGAGGTCTGGCGTCGCGACCGCGCTGTCGGCGTCGCGCTGGCGGCGGCTTTTCCGGCAATATTTTTTTGGCAGGTTTTCGGCAGCCTGGCGAGACCCTGGCTTTTGGCATTGGCGCTCATAGCGCCCCTGGGTTATCTCGCTTGGATCGCGCTAAAACGTGGGCAGCCACGCTTCGGCGCTCTATCGACGCTCGCGATCGCGGTCTCCTTAATTGCCTTCTTGCCGCTACGTGCCTTCCCTCTCGATTTCTACGGGTGCCCCCTACCGGTTCATACACCGACGCGTTGGGAAAAGATCGAAAGCGCTCGGTCATTTAATCGAGCGATGAGCGAACTCGCCAGGTTCTTGATCGGCGAAATCGAGGCGGATAAGCCATCGAAGGTCTTGGTAGCGTCCATGTCGGTCGGCATGTTCGGCTATTACTCGCGATACCCGATCATCGACTTGGTCGGAATCACCGATCCGGTTATAGCGAGAAGCGAGGCCGATATAAAAAGTCATTCGCAGTTCTTATTGCCCGGTCACCAACGGACAAACGCCGATTACGTGCTGAGCCGCAGGCCGACCCATATCCTACTCGGCGACTCTTCGGGGGCCGCGATTCCGGCGATTTGGCAGATCGCGCACCACCCGTTATTAAAGAGGTTTTACCGCTATGACGAGCGGATTAAAGGGTACAAATTGCGGGTCGACGCCAAAAAGAAACGATCTCGACGCAAATCGCGATCGGTGTTTTAACCCCCCAAATCCTATGCCTTTTTCCTCGTACCGCAACTATCTCGCCATCGCGCTAGCCTCGTTTACGGTTGTTTTTTTTGAGGTTTTGGTTACGCGCATTCTCAGCGTCGTTCTCTGGTATCACTGGGCCTTTCTCTCTATTTCGCTCGCGATGCTCGGAATCGGCGCGCCGGGCGTGTGGTTTGCCGTATACCGCGTCCGTGACGAGCTTGTTCCGCTTTCGCTCTACGCGGCCGCGGTATTTCTTGCTTTTTCCATCGTGGTTTTGGTCAATTTCGGCGCGAGCTTCGGCGTCTACTCGGCGTTGGTATGCATGCTCGTCATAGCGCTTCCGATGCTCGCGCTCGGAGTAGCCATTTGTATTTTATTAATTGAGGCGCCGGGAGCGTCGATCGCACGCATGTATGGCGCTGATTTGGCTGGAGCGAGCCTGGCCGCCTTGATGATTATTCCGTCGCTCGACGCCGTTGCCACGCCGCTGCTCGGGGTGGTAGCGGGGGCGGTTCCCTTGCTCGCGGGTTGGCTTCTGTCGTTCAAGCACGAAAAGCGACACTTATCCATAACGGCGCCGTTGACTATCGGCGCTGCGATCTGTCTGGTCGCCATCGCGGGGCCGCTAAAGCTCAATCGGACCAAGAGCTATGACGAAAGGGAGATGAAACCGCTCTTGGAAAAGTGGACCCACACCGCCCGCTTGGTTTTTTTCGATGGGCTGACCTTCGGCGATCGAAACGCCGTTTTTGGTTGGGGGTTGGGCTCGCGGGCGCCGCGGGTAAAAATCGAGCAAATCTGGCTGGAACAGGACGGTAGCGCGGGCACGCCCATTACCCGTTTCGACGACGATCTCAATAGCGTATCCTTTCTAAATTTTGACGTTACCACGCTACCCTTTCAATTCGCGTCTCCACGGTCCGTGGCGATTATTGGCGCGGGAGGCGGCCGCGACATTCTCAGCGCTCGATTAAACGGAGCAACACAGATCGACGCGGTCGAGATGAATCGCTCAATCGTCAAGATCGTATCCGGTCGGTTCCGAGAGTTTTCCGGCGACGTCTACCGGCAAAGGGGCGTACGTCCCATAATCAGCGAAGGGCGTAGCTTTTTGAGCGGCAGTCGGCGGCGCTACGATGTAATTCAGATTTCGTTGATCGATAGTTGGGCCGCCACCGCCGCCGGCGCCTTTTCGCTGACCGAGAATAATCTCTATACCATCGAGGCTTATCAGCTCTATTGGAAGAGGCTTTCCGCGGGGGGAATCATTTCGACCAGCCGCTGGATGAAAGGATGGCTGGGGATGGAGCTCGTACGGTTGATTCGATTATGCTTTGACGCGCTCGATCGAATCGGTGTGGCCCATCCCGATGATCACCTGGCGATTGTCGGCGGAGGCTCGGTGGGAACGGTTTTGATGAGCAAAATACCCTTCCGGTCAAAACAAGTCGCTCGCTTGAGCGAGATCTGTCGAACGCGAGGTTTTACCCTTTATTATCCGGCGGCGAAGCAGCGCAGCGATGGATCGCCAACGGGCGTGTCCGAGATCGTCCGCGAACAGCTTGCCTCTAGAGACCGGTCGGGACTTGATCTATCTAGTCCGAGCGACGACCGTCCGTTTTTCTTTCAAATGCTCAAGGTATTCAGCCCGCGAAGCCGCCGGACCGCGCTGGCTCTGGGTTTCAACGGAGAGGCGACCTTCGCGCTTCAGTTGCTGATGGTGACGCTGATCGCGTTAACGGTCATGATGTTTTTTCTGCCTTTTGCCTTGTCTCGCGGGATCAAACGAACCACGGGGTTTTGGCGCGGCACCTTCTTTTTCGCCGCTATCGGCTCGGCGTTCATGTTGGTCGAGGTCGCGTCTTTACAACGTTTCATTCTCCTATTGGGTCATCCCAGCGTGGCCACAACGGTTGTTCTCGGTTCCATGTTATTGGGAGCCGGGATCGGCTCGGCGCTTTCGACCCGGTTCGGAGTCTCAGCGATGCAACGCTGGGGCTGGCTGGTCTCTTTGGTTCTGGCTGCGGCGAACCTGGCGCTTCCCACGCTTTTCGGCCTCGGGCTCGGGCTCGGCCTCGCTTACCGGATCGTCGTCGCGATCGGGTTCGTCATGCCTTTTGGTTTGCTCATGGGTGTGTTTTTGCCCTTGGGCATGATGCGATTCGGGGACCGGAGTAGGGCCTGGTTTTGGGCTATCAACGGCGCTTGCAGCGTGGCTGCTAGCGTCGTCTCTTTAGCCCTCGCCATGACTTTCGGTTTCTCCACGGTAGCTTGGATAGGAGCCGGTCTATACCTCATCGCTTGGGTTTTCATCAGGGAATCGAGCGCGACCAAGGTTGCTAAAAAAGCTGACGCAACAGCCGATTGATATTCGGATTAAAAATCCTTAGAAAGAACCGTTTGCCATACGAGCAAGTATCGATAACCCGCTGTAACAAAAAAAGAAAAATACGGGGACTGACCCATGAGAACACTGACTCGCTCGACTTTATGGAAGAGACTGCGCAGCCACTATCGCGAGATTAAGTCGGCCCACATGCGTGATCTATTCGCTCAGGACCCGCAGCGGTTCGAACGCTTTTCGATTTGCTATGATGACCTTTTACTCGACTATTCAAAGAATCGCATCACCGAGGAAACGCGCGATCTTTTAGTGGCGTTGGCAAAAAAGGCGCGCCTCGATCGACAGTTGGACGCGATGTTTTCGGGAGAGAAGATCAACATTACGGAAGGTCGAGCGGTTTTACACAGCGCGCTACGCGCCGCTCCGCACAGTCGCGTTATGCTGGACGATGAAGATGTGATTCCCCGCGTTCACGCCGTTAAGAACCGCATGCGCGAGCTGGCCGATGAGATTCGGCAGGGCCGATGGAAGGGATTCACGGGCAGGCCGATCGCACATATCGTCAGTCTCGGCATCGGAGGTTCGGATCTCGGGCCCATGATGGTTACCGAAGCGCTTCGGCCGTATTGGCGAGCAGGGCTGAAGGCCCATTTTGTTTCGAATATCGACGGTACGCATCTCGCCGAAACGCTACGTTCGGTCGACCCCGAGACCACGCTTTTCGTCGTTGCTTCCAAGAGCTTCACCACGCAAGAAACCTTGACGAACGCCCGGTCGGCAAGACAATGGCTGGTCAACGCTCTAGGGGATGATAAGGCGATCGCGCGTCACTTCATCGCGCTTTCGACCAACCGAGAGGCCGTGCAAGCGTTCGGTATCGATCCGGACAATATGTTGGTGTTTTGGGATTGGGTCGGCGGGCGCTACTCGCTTTGGTCGGCGATTGGATTCTCCGTCGCGGTTATGGTCGGTATGAATAACTTCGAGCAGCTACTCGCGGGCGCGCGCGATATCGACGAACATTTTCGTACCGCCCCGTTTGAGAAGAACATTCCGGTGATCCTCGCGCTTCTGGGGATTTGGTACAGCAACTTTTTCGGCGCTCGCAGCCACGCGATTTTGCCCTACGATCAATCGATGCATCGCTTCGCGGCCCACTTGCAGCAGGTCGATATGGAGAGCAACGGAAAAGGCGTCGATCGCGACGGCAATCGAATAACCGGGTACACCACTGGACCGATCATCTGGGGGGAGCCCGGCACCAAAGGTCAGCACGCCTTCTGCCAGATGATTCGTCAAGGCACGCAGCTCATTCCCGCGGACTTCCTCGTGCCGATTGAGACTCATAACGAACTCGGCAACCACCATAAGCTCTTGCTCTGCAACTTTTTTGCTCAGACCGAGGCTTTGATGAGGGGCAAGACCGAAGAGGAGGTACGCCGGGAGCTCACGCGCGCCGGTTTAGAGACCTCGCACATCGAGCGGCTGATTCCGCACAAAGTCTTTGAAGGGAACCGGCCGTCGAACTCGCTGATTTTTACCCGGTTGACTCCGCGTACGCTGGGTCGTCTGGTGGCGATTTACGAACATAGGACTTTCGTACAGGGAGTTATTTGGAACATTAACAGCTTCGACCAGTGGGGCGTTGAGCTCGGCAAGCAGCTCGCGAATGCGATTCTACCCGAGCTCGAGGGCGATGAGCCGGTCGTTGCGCACGACAGCTCCACCAATGGGCTGATTAATTACTATAAAAGAATGAGAAAAAACTAGCGGCTTGAGATGTAAGTTTGTAGTAAACGTGGTTGACGAAAGAGCCTCGCGGGCTGTCTCAAACAATTAAGGACATAAAGCAGGAGTAGATCAGGTGACCTATCGATTTCCTTCCAAGGAGTGGACAGAAGCTTATAGACAAGCGGTCAACAGCAATCCAGCGTACGCCGAAGCGGGAAAGGATTGGACTCACGGCACGGTAGCGCTGGTGGTGAAAGCCGATCCGACCATCGGCATCGAAAAAGATATGGCCATGTTGTTGGACGTCCACCGGGGCGTTTGTAGATCGACCCGCTATGATGAGGCCGAGAAGGTGCGAGAGGAAGCCGCCTTCGTGGTGGAAGCGGGTTATGACCTCTGGAGAGAGGTCATCGACGGCAAGCTCGACCCGACTAAGGGAATGATGCAGGGTAAGTTGAGGCTAACCAAAGGGCATCTGCCCACGATGATCCGTTACGTTCAATCCTCGAAACAGTTGGTCGCCAGCGCGGCTCAAGTACCGACCGATTTTCTGCGGTGACGCGATGACCAAATCGATATATTTCCCTTTGGTTGAGCTGGCACCCGGAGCGGAAAACAACGGTCTCGCGGAAATGATCGCGGGCCTGATTCGACAGAACCTCGAGGATAGTCCCGAGAAAATGAGCGACTTCTTCAAGCTTTCCGGACGCGTATCGATCGTTGCTGAAGACGTCGAAGTCGTTTTAACCATGGAGTTTAATCGCGGCCAGCTTATGGTTCACAACGGCATTGTCGGTATTCCCGACGTCACGGTTCGCGGCTCGAGCGAGGATATCATCAACCTTTCTTTGATAGAGGTGATTCCAAGTCTCGGTCTTCCCGACCCGCGAGGCGAAATCTTCCGCAAGGTTTGGGCGGCGACTCGGGAGAGGCGTATTCAGGTTCATGGTGCGCTGTCGAACCTGTTACTCATGACACGCCTTTCGAAAGTCATGTCGGTTAATTAAGCGAGCGCGGCTTCTACCCGATCGAAATCGTAACCGGGTGCCGGCGGCTATATGCCGCGAGCGGAACGATTCGTGTTACACTAGTCGCGTGCGGTTAAAGGGTTCGCTATGCGTATTATTGTTTTTATTGGTTGCCGCTGACCGTCCGCCCTGGCGAGCTCGTGCCCGGCCCGGCTTACGGCACAATCGAGTCGCGGCCTTGAGAGTCAGTCCGGAGGATTGGCCGCCGGAGCCGAACTCTCCAACATCGATCGATTCGACTCGTTTCGCGCGCGCGTTGACGCTGCTCTGTGGCTGGATGCCTCCTGGCCGAGCGAGGCTCTACACGGAAAAGATAGTGCAGGCGGCCGAGGAATTTAAAGAGGATCCTTTTCTAATCGGCGGTTTGATCTATCGGGAAAGCCGCTGCCGTCCCACCAAGGAGGAGCTCGGCGGCCTCGGGCTGACCCTTTTGCCGTTTACCATGTACCGAGGTTCGTTCCAACGTCGCACGTATCGCTATCGCGTGCTGAATGAGAATCATCGCTGGGAAGAGCGTTCGCTCGCGCTCAACCGCTTTCCGTTTATCCCTCGAACGCTTTTGCAAGCTGAGCCGAATATTTACTTCGCCGCCGCGCTTTTATCTGCCTGGCGGGATCAAGACGCAACCGTGGACGCCATATTCGAGCAAGTTCCACACCGGCATTACGTCTCTCATTGGGTGTGGGGCGACCGCGTTCGAAGCCACCGCGCCGAGGATCGCATACTCGGCGATCGACGCCGCTTGCTACAATATTACGGAGCGCTTGCGCCCGCCGCGCCGATACGAGTCGACGGCATTTTTTTCGGGTCGCCGCTCGACGGCGCGCCGCGAGTCGTGAGCAGCGCGATGGGAAGCGAACGGCCGGGCGGTCGAATACATCGAGGGATCGACATCGAGTCTGAATTCGGAGAGCCGGTTCGCGCAATCGCGGACGGCCGCGTGGTCTTTGCCGGCGTGGACCTTCCCGGAAATCGTCACAATGAAAGGCTGAGTCTCGACGAGATCAACTCCTACAACAGACGCGACTTGGGACTCGGAGGCAGGTACCTTTGTATTAGTCATTCGCGAGAAGACGCTGAACCGTTGGTTTCTTGTTACATGCACCTGGAAACCGTAGAGGTCGAATACGGATCGCAGGTTGCGCTCGGTCAGCGCATCGGAAGCGTGGGAAGAACGGGGATGCTTCGTTCTTCTCCGCATTTACATTTGGAGATTCACGAGCGCGATCAACTGCTCGATCCCCAGCAGTTGTTAGCCGGTCACCTGATCGGTCAACCTCAGGATAAGCCGGCGATGAAAAGACGACGGCGAGCCAGCGGGTTAGCGAGGTAGCGAGCGCGGAATTCATTTAATCGCCGCCCGGTGTTCTAATCAATAGGTTATCGCCGAAGCGCTATCCACGCCGCGATAAAGGCGAGCTCAGAGAATTCGATGCTGGTACCATAAATATCTCCTGTTAGACCCCCGAGACGCCGTTTGGCCCAAAAGGCGATTACGAGAGCGACAGCGAAAGCGACGAACAGAGGCAAGATGAAGTCTACGGCCGTCAGGTAGACTAGAGCTGTCAGAAGTAAGGCCACGACTGTTGCCGGCGTGCCGCCTTTGGCCGCGTGAAACGTTTTGGCGAGTCCCTGCTGGCGCGCGACCGGAAAAAACGCGATCACCGGAACCACGGCCGTACGGCTGACCGTCGGGAGCAACAACCAAACGATCAGGTCGAAGTGGGCGAGCGCGTAGTCAAATGCGTTCACCTTAGCGACGACGAGCAAACAGATCGCGGTGGCGCCGTGCGCGCCGATCCTTGAATCGCGCATGATCTCGAGCATTCGGTTCGCGTCGCCTCGACCTCCTCCCAAGGCATCGAAGAAATCGGCGACACCGTCGAGATGTAACGCGCCCGTGATCGCGGCGAGTAGCGCGACGAGTAGCGCCGCCCAAAGCAGGGACGCGGGCAGACCACGAACCAACCAGGCAACCGCGCCGAGTATCGCCCCAAGTAGCAAACCAACGACGGGAAAGAAGAACAACGACCGCGGGAAACTCTCCGAGGCGGTATGACTCGAATCGACGGGCAATCGGGTAAGAAACGAGAGAGCCAGAAAGAACGGCTCAACGACAGAGCGGCGAAGGCTCATGGCGGCGAGCTATCCGGCCGAAAGACCACTACTTGAACCGGATTCGGGCGTAGGCGGAGCATCATTCCTAAAGCCGCGAAATAGACCTGATCCGCTTGCCGGGCGAGAGCTCCATGCGCTTGTCCCGCGAGATCTCGAAACAAGCGGCCGAGCGGTGATTCAGGCACGATTCCCATTCCGACCTCATTGGTCACAACGACTGTATCGAAAGAGCATCGACCGATCGCGTCGGTAAGCGCATCGACTCGATCGAGTATCTCCGTGGCCGCTGAGCCAACCACTAAGAGGTTCGAGAGCCACAAAGTTAGACAATCGATCACGACAACGTCGACGTCTGCTATCTCTTGCAACTTCGTCGTCAAATCGAGCGGTTCCTCAATGGTGACGAAGTCGTCGCCGCGTTCGATTCGATGCCGTTCGATTCGCTTGCGCATTTCCTCGTCTTTTGCCTCGGCGGTCGCGATCAGTGCGAGACGGCGACCGCGCCGCCGCGCGAGATCGACGGCGAACGAGCTTTTTCCCGAACGAACGCCTCCACCGACGAGTATCAACGACACATGAGCTCTTAGATTGTTGGATTGTTTTCCTGATCTGCTCGAGATGCGCTGGCTGTACATCCTTGCGGTTTCGCTGTCAATGAAAAGCGCTGGATCATCGGAGCCGGATGCGAAAGTAGGAGACGAGCGTTGAAGCGGTTCGAGCGGCCATCGACCGAGAAGAGAGAAATTGCCCCTTCGATATCTCTTACGAGATAGTAATCTCCTCGTTTTCGTATATCCTTACACCTACGAGTCGAGCGTATGCATTTGAACAACGCGATTATATTCGGTTTCTTATGTGTACTTTGCGTAACCGCATGGCCGCTACCCGCTTTGGCCGGAGGCGCGGAATACCCCGCTGAAGGGGGCCAAGGACTCGGTCGAGGCGGCGCCAATATGGCTCGGGCCGATAGTGTTTGGGTTTTGTCTCGAAATCCGGCATTGTTATCCGATTTATGGGGATCTCAGCTTTCCATAGGTGGAAATCTCGGGTTTTCGCGTCCTTGTTTTTATCCATCGGGCGGTTTTGGTTGGGGAGAAGATAGCGGAGGCGGGGTATTCGTGTTGGGCGAAGATGCTTCGCCTATTTATTTGGACGCTGAACCGCGATCGCGAGGCGGACCCGTTGGCGGAGAGCTCGTTGACTTGGAGACGGATTACGATTCCGAGCCCTATCCTGAGGGCTGCGCGGTTTGGGATACGACCTTTTCACCCACCATCGGCCTGGCAACGAGAATAGATGAAAAGCTCGGTATCGGCATCGCGTTGATGCCGCCAGAGTACGCGATGATGCCCCAGTACGGCAATTCCGACGGCACCATTGACACGCCGGAGGGCAAGCGACCGAACCCCCTGCGCTACTTCGGCTCCATGTTGTCGACCACTTATTTCGGCCTGGTATCGGGCGTGGGATATAAAGCGCTGCCTTGGCTCAGAGTTGGATTGGGGTTTCGCTGGACAATGCTCATCGTCGACACCAAACAGTGGGATAATAGTTTAGATAATAGAAGCCCCGCGACCGATCAACTGGCTGAGGTGTTTTTTCAGGACCTTTTTATTCCGGGGATCATCGGATCAATCCATCTGGTTCCGATCGATAGTTTAGACATCGCCATAGGATACAAGTGGGAGGATCGAATTAAGTCGGCGAGATCAAAAGCGGATATCATCACCAACGTTTGGGGTTACGGGAAACCTTTTCAGTATAACTCCCCGACAGCAGGGGCAACCGTCGTGCCGACGGTCTCTCCCACGACCAATCATAATATACCCCTTACTATAGATGTCCCGCCTATCACACCGCCGCAGCTTAGCTTTGCTATTCGCTATGCCGATCGCATCAGGCCCCGGCCGAAAACATATACCGGATTGAATAAGTGGAACGACTCGGTACGAGATTCTTTGAGCGACGAAAACTGGGATATCGAGTTTAACGCGGTTTACTATTTTAATTCAGTTAAAGACCGAATGACCATAACCTTCAACCAAGATCAACAACTCGATTACGCGCTTGTCGCGGTCACCGGGGAGTCGGAGAAGCAAACGGTTTTCGCCGGCGAATGCCCGAGCGGCGACAGTTCGGACAAGAACAGGTCGGGATGTCCGGAGCGCGCGGTTTCTATCGACGAGTATAGAGGAAGGAATCAGTTGTCCCTGCGTCTCGGAGGCGACTATAATCTGATTCCCGGAGTTCTAGCGCTTCGCGCCGGTTTGTCCTGGGAAGACCGAGGCGTTGACGTTCGCTATGCTCATCCGATGTACTCTTATCCATTTATGCGTTTTGGAATTCACGCGGGAGTAACATGGCGAATCGATGAACGGACCGATTTTTCTTTTAGTTACGCACATTTCTTCCAGGAAACGATCGATCTCGCGATCAACGACTCGGCGAACGGCGGGTTGCCCGATCGTTTTAGGACGCAAGGGGATCGGCGACTTTCAGATGATGCGTTTCGCAAGCAGTATCACATTATTGTCGACGGCGACGGCGTGTCTCAGTACCGGAGGTTCGGACAACAGTATTATCATAACGCGGGATCGCATTATCTTAATTTGGATGTTATCGGCGGTAGCTTGGCGCGCCATTTTTAGAGCCCGGGCTTGATTCATTTTAACGTTGCAAAAACTCCGTCGGCGTAAACCGCTTTCGCTCGCGAAAAAATAGCGCGAACTAAGGGCGTGCTCACTTTTTTTGAACCTCACTTAGCGTGCACTAAGCTCGGGTTCAAAAAAAAATTCCGCGCGCCCTTATTTCATCGCTTTTTTTCGCCTTTCCGCTCGACGTTTTTTGCAACGTTAAGGTTCAGCGAGCATGCCGGCCGGTAGGTTGCACGGCGTGCGGCGTAACGCTATCGTTTTTCTCAATTCAGAGCGTTTGTCTTCCGAAACGACGACATCCGTTCCTCGATCACTGTCCAAGCGCCTTTTTAACTTTGTTCAGCAAATCTTCCGTCTTGAACGGCTTCGTGATGTAGTGACGAGCGCCGACGTTGATACCTTCGACCACGTTTCGCGGTGTACCCTTGGCGGTTAACATGATGACTGGTATTTTCGCCGTTTCGGGATTCTTTTTGACCTGCTCGCATAGCTTAACGCCGTCGACTCTGGGCATCATCAAATCGGTTACGATCACGTCGGGCCGAAAACCCCTCTGCAAGATTTCCAGCGCTTCCATTCCATCGGTCGCAAGCGTTACCTTCCCGACCTGCGATAGTAAGGTTTCTATCATTTTTAATAATGCGACATCATCATCTACGATAAGTATATCGGGTAAACTTTTTTTTGTTTCTTGTTGTTTCACAACGCACAATCCTCTCGGACGAAAACCATCTCTCAGCTTCTCTATGATACCACTAAACCCTCCAACACCTCTTGGTCCTAAGAGTTTTTCTATTTTTTGTAGGATAAAGCGCACAATGTCATTGTACGCGGTAAAAGCGTCAGACGGATTTGATATGACCTAGGTTTTAAGGGCGAATCGATCAAGAACTTGATAGCGAGCACCTTCCTTACCCAGGTGGCTTTGATAAAGCACGATTTCCGAGACGACCATCGTGATTTTGAGAGGCGCGACTCCGGACAGCAGCGAATCTACCGGCTCCGGGGGTCGAATGCGGCTTAGGGTTAGATGCGGGTGAAAGGGTCTGTTATCGGCTGGAAAGCCGGTTGACGTCGCCGCGTCTTCTACCAACGCGGCAAGACGACAAAGCTCTTCCGCCCCTTTTTCAACGCCGATCCACAAAACACTCGCTTTTGACGGTCGAGGAAACGCGCCCAATCCGTCGAACGTCAGCTCAAATTCTTTGCCCAAACCAAGGCTATTTGTCGCGCTAAGGAGAGAGTCGTATTGAGCCTCGAGAACATTGCCCAGAAATTTGAGGGTGAAGTGCCAGCTTTCCGGCCTTGCAACGCGTCCGGGTAAAGGTTTCCGGCCGCAATGATCTCGAAGATGATTCAATATCGCACTGCGAATCCGGTCCGATACTGGAACCGCGAGAAAAAGCCGACGAGAGTCCATAGGTATTTGTCCGAGTTTCAGGCGCTACTGACTTTAAATCCTATCCCGACGATTTCCTCAGCGAAACGCTCGAGCCGCTGTACAAAAAGCACGGCGCCGTCCGGCTGAAGCTGGGGGCGAGCCAAAGTGTATAGAAAAACGCTTCGTATTTCGTGTGGCTTAGATCCACGTAACGAATGCTTATTCTGTCTCCGGAATCCATCCGAATTGCAGACGATGACCGCCGGTCGAAGTAAGCTTCGCGACTACTCTCTTTTCTGACGCGTCGTATTCGGCATCTACTGTTCTCCAAACGGAGCATAGACCTTTGCCAATGTTGTATTTCTTATTTTCTCCTGAACAAAGCCCCGCTTCTTCGATCGCGAGAACCAATTTGTATCCGCTTTTTTGAGGAGATTTTTTTACGCTCATGGAAAGAACAATAGGCTTTCCGGCAGTGCCCAGCGCGCCTGTAAAAATTACGGTTTCCCCATATCGTTGAAAACGCTTGTGAATTTGCGTTGGTTTCGGCCTATTCGGGGCTTTTTTTAGAGTAAGCACGCGAGAACTTCCAACGGGCAATCCCTGCGGAAGCAGGATAGTAATGCCGCCTCCAATATCGAATATTGCGCCTTTTTTCGTATCAACCGCTTCTGTTACTTTTCCTTTACCCGTATGGGTAGGCATCTCGCCCGAAGGGTTTTCTTGGGCGGTCGCGGTTCGCGAAACCGTGAACATACCGATTAGTAAAAGCGCTCCAATCGCCATTTTTTGCTTCATATTAGGACCTCCGCTTTCATCAGTAGGGGGACGTCTAACTATTGAACACCATTCACCTCAAAAAAAAGCACGGACCGCCAAAAAAAACTGTTGATGGCTTGTTTTTGAGATGGAAATCTATTGCCGAAGTTCGGACCCGGCGTCGTCTAGCGCTTCGTCGATTGGTTCAGCAGAAGAATCCGAGATGGCGCTGTCGATCGCTATCGCGCCGTCTGACTGGGCCCCGGCGTCCATGGAGGGAACCGTCGATTCACCCCCTGAGCCGCCCTTACCGGCTTGAGTCTCACCATTCATATCAACGGCGCCGGCCATTCCTCCAGAGCCGCCCGTGGCAGCCGCGTTTTGGCCGGGAATACCAGTCGTAGATCCCGCATCCTCTTGACTCTTGTCTTCGGTGAAATTTGTCCGCGGAGGTTCCACACCCGGACCCGCCAAGCAGCCTAAAACGGTCGTGGCGAAAGCAAAAAGCAAGAGTAATGAGAAAAAGAACCGCTTCATTTCCGATTCCCTAAGCCCTTGTGTCGCGATAGTACAATACCACTATAATCGGTGATTGTAAAAACCATGCTTTCAAAGCTCTCGTGGGGAACCGGCGTCATCTTCATCGATTACTTTTGCATCTGAGCGCGAGGTAGAGGTATCTATATAATCGCTCCGAGGTTCCTTTTCCGATGTACCTCCTGTAGTAGGATGTAGGATACCGGCATCCATACTGACAGTTCGCTCGCCTGCCGAGCCTGAGCTCGCGATTTCGGGCGGATCGACCTTCGGACCTCCGAGACAACCGAGAGAGAGAAGAAAAACGAAGAGAAGAAAAACGCGTATAGAAAAAGCTTTCATACCTCTACATTACAAAATTACAGTTAGCCGAAATAGATTCAAGGCGAACGGATAGGCAAGACGCGTTAATTATCGAATGAGTGTATGTACCGATATCCAGTTTGACACATTTCTCGGCCAACCTATACTGCGCCCTGATTGCTGCCGATGTAGCTCAGATGGCTAGAGCGGGCGTTTCATACGCGCTAGGTCAGTGGTTCGATTCCACTCATCGGCACAAAAGGTAGGTTTAGAGAAGTTCATCGCGGTTCAAAAAGCTCGGTTTTTCCGGGCTTTTTTTATTATATGGTATCCAGTGGGATTCATCAAGAGATATTGCAGTCTAATATCGCGGGGGTATATACTGGGGGTATGGAGACACGAAAAAAGGACCTGGGGGTACGTAACCCTCAAAAACGTACTTCTCAGCGCCTAACCGAGACCATTATTCGAACAACGTTACCCAGCGATAAGCCGTTGAAATTGTTCGATAAGGCTGGCTACGGCCTTTTTTTGTTGATCACGCCATCCGGGTCGAAGTTGTGGCGTCTAAAATACCGCTTTTCCGGCAAAGAAAAGCTACTCGCTCTCGGTCCGTACCCCTTGGTTTCGCTTCGAGAGGCACGTCAAAAATGCTTCGAAGCACGGAAATTACTTCTAAACGGTACTGACCCAACAAAGGCGAAAAACGCGGAAAAGGCTCAAATAACATCTACTGAAAACACTTTCAGTTCGATAGGCAACGAATGGCTAGCCAAGCGGTCGTCAACTTGGTCATCCGGATATACGGAAATGGTTCGCGACCGGCTTGAGAAGCAGCTCTACCCTTGGATAGGTAATCGACCGATTCGCGAAATCACCGCGCCTGAACTACTGGCCGTGTTGCGCCGTATCGAGTCCCGAGGTGCTTTGGAAGTCTGTCACCGCAGCTTACAACACGCCTCGAACATCTTCAGATATACAATCGCTTGCGGTCTCGCTGAACACGACCCGGCAAGCGACCTGCGAGGCGCGATCACACCTATCAAGGTCAAAAACTACTCCGCAATCGTGAAACCAGAAGCTTTAGGCGAGTTCCTTCGCGCGATTGAAGCTTTCTCGGGTACGCTCGTTGTTGGAACCGCTTTACGGCTTTTACCTTATCTATTCTGTCGCCATGGCGAGCTTAGACGAATGGAGTGGTCCGAGATCAATTTCAACGAACGCCTTTGGCGTATCCCCGCCGAAAAGATGAAAATGAGAACGGCGCATCTCGTTCCACTTTCAACACAAGCGCTCATCCTATTGGAAGGCCTTAGACCGCTAACCGGTCAAGGGCGGTACGTATTTCCGAGCGAACGTACATCCGACCGCCCGATAAGCGAATCAGCTCTAAACGGAGCGATTCGACGGTTAGGTTACTCCAAGGAAGAGGTCACGCCTCACGGGTTCCGGTCAACCGCATCAACCCTACTAAACGAACTCGGATTCAAGCCGGATGTAATCGAGAAACAATTGGCCCACGCCGAACGAAATCCGGTCAGATCTGCCTATCTTCGAGCGGAGTTCTTGGACGAAAGGCGCGCCATGATGCAAGCGTGGTCGGATTACCTCGATACTTTGAAAGCTGGAAACACCGTTTCGAAATAAAACGTACCATTCGGTTAGCCGTTTAGTTCTATAACTCTCGTATTCGCGAAGCACTGTTTTATTTTCCAGTTCACTACGTTTCACCTTCCAGCCATATAAATCTACTCGTTAGTAAGCACTATTATATCTTCCAGTTCAACGAACTATAGGTG
>JAFGIB010000268.1 GCA_016929805.1 Deltaproteobacteria bacterium
CCCGTAAAACCGGCTTTCGTCCTCGCGCCGGCTCGTCAGGTACAGCAAGTACCATCCTCGCCGGCCCTGCGGGCGCGCTCGGTTCTACGGGCGAATTGGCCGCCGACTTGTTTGCCCACCTGAACGCTTACAAAAAAACAGGCAAGGGCAGGGGCACGGGCAGGGGCAGGTTGGGCTGCTTTCAGGTATCTTCATCTGCTCGCCAACACTTTTTGAGAACGTAACATATGACCTTTCTATCCTCGCGAATTCATTTACCTTTTAATCCGTTCCGTGCTTTAGAATGCTCCACGGAGAGGTTAATTTCAAGAACACCTGCTCTATTTTTCAGTAGTTTGTTCTTCATAATATATGAACGGGCGCATTTTCCGCCGCGGTCGCATTTTGGACACAAACCGTATTTCTCTTCCGTCGCCGAATCTATCCGATGGAATCTCGCTATAGAGTTGCCAACGACGCGGATATGTTTACTATGGTGCAAACAAACGAACGACCTTCAATCGGTCTTAGTCAACCTGCGATGGAGAACTTATGCTTGTACAACAACAGTACGATCAAAGAATCTACGCGCTGCTAACAGTCGTGTTGTTCCTAGCAGCGTTCTCGCTCGTCGGATGCGGCGGTCAAATGGTTTTCTCCGATAGTAACGCGATCACTATTGGAGGTGATCTTCCGCCTCCGCCCCCGCCGCCGCCACCACCACCACCGCCCAAACCCAAGCGCGTGGAAGTGACCGCTGATAAAATCGTTATCAACGAAAAGATCATGTTCGATTTTGACAAAGCCACGATTAAACCGGAATCGCACGACCTGCTCAACGAAATCGTTAGTGTTATTAAGGAAAACCCCCACATTCGAAAGATTTCGATTGAGGGTCATACCGATAGCGATGGATCGGATAAGTACAACCAAAAATTGTCGGACGGTCGAGCGGCGTCCGTCAAAGCGTATCTCGTGGAACACGGCATCGCGGACGGCATGCTAACCTCAAAAGGTTGGGGCGAAAGCAAACCGATCGCCGATAACGACACGCCGGAAGGCAAAGAAGAGAACCGCCGGGTTGAATTCATCATCACGGCTCAGGACGAGGTGAAGAAGACCCTTGAAATTGATCCCGAAACCGGCGAAAAGCACGAAATTAAGCAGGAGGAAAAGTGATGAGATCACTAAGCTTGATAACTCTGTTTACATTACTAGCGGGTTCAATCGGTTGTAGTGTCCAATACGTTGCTCGTGACGTCGATACCTATCGACAGGATACCCGCGACCTTCTCTCTACTAAAAACGACGCGATTAAGAGCTGTTACGACGAACAGCTTAAGACAGATCCGAAAGCCGGCGGTAGCGTGGTGGTCAACTTCACCGTTCAAGAGGAGACCGGACAGCTCATCAACGTCAAGCTCGACGAGGAAAAGAGCTCGGCCTCGGATACGTTAAACCAATGCGTCTTGGATGCCGTGGACGGCCTGGTTCTCGACCCGCCCGACCAACGAGAAGGAGTGGCCAGTTTCTCGTGGGAATTTCGGGTTAATTCGTAGAACCGATTTTATCGTTGTCCCGTTTTTTACTTAAATAATTTCCACCCCCGTTCGCTCGCCTGCGGCGGAGGGGGGCGGGAATGTCTTCGCAAAATCGGCTTATATTGTAGATGACCGTCGAATTCGAATGGATTTCCAACGGGGGCGTTACCTCGCCGCGAGGCTGGAAAGCAGGCGCGGTTTACATGGGTCTCAAGAGCTATGGAACGGAACCGCGATTGGATCTGGCTCTGTTGGCTTCAGACCAACCCTGCTCAGTCGCGGGGCTTTTCACCCGCAATCTAATCTGCGGAGCTCCTGTTCAACTCTGCCGCGAACGGGTGGCAAAAGGCGTCGCGCAGGCGATCGTGGTCAACTCTGGCTGTTCGAATGTAGCGGTGGGAGAGCGGGGTATTCGCGACGCCCGTCGCATGACGGAATTGGCCGCCAGCAAGTTGGGTATCGATATCGAGAGTGTCTTGGTGGCTTCAACCGGTGTTATCGGCCGGCCGTTACCCATGGAAAGAATCGAGGCGTCTATACCTATGATAGTACTGTCGCCGGACGGAAGCGAAGCGTTCGCGCGCGCCATTATGACCACCGATACGGTGAGTAAATCGGTGGCGATACGCTTTGCGGCGGCTGACCGAATCTATACCGTAGGAGGTGTGGCCAAAGGGTCCGGAATGGTTCATCCCGATATGGCTACGGTCTTCTGTTTCATCACAACCGATGCGCCCGTTAGCCCCGGTTGGCTTCAACAAGCGCTCAAGAGAGCGGGCGATGCCTCAATAAACATGATAGACGTCGATATGGATACATCTACGAGCGATACCATGTTGCTCTTCGCTAACGGCGAAGCGAATGGCGATCCTATCGACGATTCACACCCCGCGGCCGAAATTTTCTATAGTGCTCTTGAGAGCGTAGCCGTCGAGTTGGCGCGCAAGCTGGCGCGCGACGGAGAGGGGGCTCGTACCTTGATCGAAGTAGTAGTCAGCGGCGCCTCGACAATTGATGACGCTCGCCGCGCCGCGCGAACCGCGGTCTCCTCGCCGCTGGTCAAAACCATGGTGACCGGCCGCGACCCGAATCCCGGAAGAATTCTAATGGCCATCGGACGTTCCGGCGCGCGCGTTGAACTCGAAAAAACCAGAGCCTGGATCGGAAGGCATCCGGTGTTTATCCACGGAACTCCTTCACAGGTCGACTACACGGTCATCTCTCGGGAAATGGATCGGGATGAAGTGCAGATCCGAATCGACCTCGGTCTCGGTTCGGAGCGTGCGACTGCCTGGGGATGCGACCTTACGGAAAACTATATACGCATCAACGCGAACTATACCACTTAGAGCGTGTTTAATAAATTCCTCCGCTCGTCTTTCGGGCGGAACGGCCCAATCTGCGGCGTCGCTCGCTCCTTGAAATAGCGCTGCTGGTCCTTCGTCGCGGCTCCTTTTGCATTTTGGACCGTCGCGCTCCGAAATACTCGGTCGGACCTTACTAAACCTTAACGTTGCAAAAAACGTCGAGCGGAAACGCGAAAAGGCGTATGAAATAAGGGCGCGCGGCTTTTTTTGGACCGCAGCTTAGTGCACCCTAAGTGAGGTTCAAAAAAAGTGAGCAAGCGCTTAGTTCGTGCGCTTTTTCGCGAGCGAAAGCGGTTTACGCCGACGGAGTTTTTACAACGTTAAGGTGAACACGCTCTTAGGGCTCGCGCTTCGGTCACCACGACAGACGAGTCGTCCGGTAAAAGCGGTCCCGCCTTCTCGAATATCCGATAGGCGCCTCGCTCGTAAGCGTTCAGGGGGGCAAATAAGTCGGCGGCCAATTCGCCCGTAAAACCGAGCGCGCCCGCAGGGCCGGCGAGGATGGTACTTGC
>JAFGIB010000269.1 GCA_016929805.1 Deltaproteobacteria bacterium
CAGACAAGTCGGCGGCCAATTCGCCCGTAAAACCGAGCGCGCCCGCAGGGCCGGCGAGGATGGTACTTGCTGTACCTGACGAGCCGGGCCGAGGACGAAAGCCGGTTTTACGAAATGAATTGGCCGTCGTCGTAGCCAAACAGCAATACCCCCCTGAACGGTTACGTTTTACCGAATTTTCACCCGCTTCCGTTTCAGTTATGCGAACGAAAAGGTTTTTTCTACCAACGGCCCGCCGACTAGCTACAACATAAAAACCGTTTGAGTTATTTTTATCGGAACGACAGGCGATTATTGCACAAAGATGCTACAATAACCTACGTATACTAATGGACGATAAGAATACAGCAACGGAACAGACACTCACGAATGTGCACGGAATAAGCGCGACCGCGTACGCGACGCTCGATCGGAGTCGAACTTGCGATCAAAGCGCAACGGTGCGTGACTTTTTTAGAAGTTACGCTCAGTTTGTTTGGCGCACGGCGCGTTATCTTGGCGTATCCGAATCGGACCTTGATGATGTCAGTCAAGAGGTGTTCACCGTCGTTCACCGGCGTATAGGTGATTTTGAAGCGCGCTCTTCACCTCGTACCTGGATATACGGCATCTGCATTCGTGTAGTATCTGCTTACCGCCGACGCGCTTTTCGTCGTCACGAACGATTGTTCGAAAAAACACCGGACCAGGTCTCTCGCGAAACGCCGGAATCGAGTTATAAGCAGCGGCAGGCTCGGGAGCTTCTGCAGTCCGCTCTAGATCAAATCGACGCGGATAAGCGTGCGGTATTTGTTTTGTATGAACTTGAGCAACTTAAGATGGATGAGATCGCCGATATCGTCGGCTGTCGACGAAAAACAGCTTACTCGCGCTTGTACGCTGCGAGGAAAGACGTCCTACGCATATTGAAACAAACGACAAACACGCAGTGGGGTTCCGATGGCTAGGATGATTGACCCTCCTCGTTTAACCGACAATCGGGTCGATGTACCTGAGAGTATTCGAGAGTTGTTAAGCTCGGCGCGACGAGACACGCCGACTACGTCGCAGGTCGCGCTACTTAAACAAAGGCTTGGTCCTTTACTCGATGCGCCACCCGCGCCCGCGGGCTTTGTCGGACCGATTAGCGGACCTTTGGCCGGATTCGGAAAGATCGTCATCGTCGCGACATTGGTTGCAACCTCTGGGCTTACCTATTGGATGTTGCGCAATCATACCGATGAGCTTTACCGTCCCGCGTACTCGGTAGAGCGTCCGGACGACAAGTCTCAAAGCAGCAAGCGTCAAAACGACCGAGCAAGCGTCCCGCCCGGCGCGCTAGCGCAACCCATACGCGAGCCCGAGGAACCGGTGCCGAGCCAATCGTTCGAGCAGACGCAAACCAAACGACAGACGGCTAAGGTTGTCCAGCCGGACTTTCATTCGAATCGAGTCAAACAGCGCGCTAATCGCACTGCAAATAGCGAATCGAATACAGAGACGATAGCTGCCGCCGAATATCAGCAAAGCGAGCAGTTGCCGGTGATTGCCTCGAATTCGCGCGACGATTTGGGAGAGGCGGCTTTATTAGGTTTGGCTCGCAATGCGCTCGCGATTGACCCGGCGCGAACGCTTCAACTCACCTTCGAACACTATCGAAAATACGGGACGGGAGTGCTGGGCGAGGAGCGGGAAGTACTTATAATTGAAGCACTCATGCGCTTGGGACAAAAGCAAGAAGCGCGACAAAGAGCGCGCAATTTCGTCAGCATATATCCGCAATCGGTGTATCGGCGTCGATTGGACCGTCAGATTTTGCTTAAGGAGTAGAATCATCTATCATACGCGGTGAATGCCGTTGAATAGAGGCTGCAAATACGGTTTTTTTTTCGGCCGTGGTGGTTTTGTTATTTTTAGTGGCCTGGCGGTTTCTTTTACCATCAGCGGTTGTGTTACCGAAGCGAACGTAGGTGAATACCGTTATCCGGCGACAAACGTTGAAAGTCCTAGCGGCGCAGAAGAGACCGACATCTCGACAGGGGGAAGCGGCGTAACGGAACCGTCTGAGACCATTGGAGATGCCGGCGGCGGCGACAAGAACGATAGCCCTCCGGTAGTCGAGGCAAAAGACGCGGAGAGCAACGGGCGCGATCGATGTATTGCCAAAGACCACTTCAATGACTTCGAAGTTAAGCCTTGCGACACCGTTTCCTCCAAGGGAAGAATCGAACTGATAGAAGAACAGGCCTGGGTTCCGGACAGCGTGGACAAGTACGGTTGGGGAACGCCGCTCGTCGCCAACCTTACCGACGACGACGGAGATGGCGACGTTGATCTATGCGACAATCCGGACATCGTGATCGTGGCGGGCGGCGAGTTCCTCTGCTTTCCGATTTGGGACTGTGGATATCTATATCTACCGTTTCTTCGCGTTATCGACGGCAAGAGAGGCGAATTACACGATTCTGTATGGTTTACCGAACCGGTCTATCCGGGAACCACTCCGGCCATCGGCGATATCGATCGCGATGGCTCACCCGACGTTATCGCCGCCAGCCGCACGACGCTAACCTCGGCGGGATCCGTTCCATTAATTATCGCGTTCGAAAAAAACGGAGCGATTAAATGGAAAGCGATTGCAAGCGAATCGATCTCCGCCAAAGTCGAGACGCTTGCGATTTCTTTAGCTGATCTAGATAACGACGGCTTCGTCGAGGTGATCGTCGGCGTTGAGATATTCGATGGTAAAACCGGCAAATTGATCGTTTCGGGCGATCGGGTGGAAGAGGAATTCAACTTTTTTCTCCAAGGGGTGCGCATTGCCCCGATAGCCGCGGACCTGGACGGTGATCAGGATTTAGAGGTTATCGTCGGTCCGATCGCCTTGCATCACGATGGTTCGGTGTATTACGACGACATATCGGGATGCGGTTTTGATCTCTATTTCGTGCCGGTGATAGTCGGCATGGTATCAGGCTCTGAAATCCCGTCGTACAATATTTATCCTATTGTGGCCGAGCTCGACGACGACCTTAGACCGGAAGTCGTATTTACCGCGGGCGCCAAGGTTTATATTTTAGAACATAACGGATATCCAAAAAGAAACCTTGACCTGGCCCCGTACGGCGTCAAAGAGCTCGGGCCGCCGACGGTCCACGATATGAATGGCGACGGCAAGCCGGAGATCGCTTTCGACAGTTCTATTGGGCTTATTGTAACCGACCGCGCTCTCATGCCGATTTATGTTGCAAACAGTCCCTCTGTCGGTAGTCCGGGATGCGTTACGACCTTCGATTTTCAAGGCGACGGAGTGGCGGAAATAATCTATTCCGATGGTGCATATCTAAGAGTGTTCGACTTAATCAATCAGCGCGATCTGGCCAATTGGAAAAGGGAGAGTTCACGCGATTGCCCGGTGGTCGCTGATGTCGATAACGACGGTAGCTCCGAAATCGTCACCGTCAATCAGCAGACTCCCGCCGGTAACGTTCCGACACTCCAAATCCTCAGTGATTCCGAAAACCGCTGGGTTCCGACCCGGCGCATATGGAATCAGCAGAGTTACCACGTGACGAACATAAAGGAAGATTCGACCGTTCCTCAGTTCGAAATTCCCAATTGGCTCCGCCTAAATACCTATCGCGCTAATGTACAGGTTGAGTCCGACACCTTTTGTCTTCCTATTGTTGAATAAACCGTAACCGTTCAGAGGGGTACTGCTGTTTGACTACGACGGCGGCCAATTCATCCCGCAAAACCGGCTTTCGTCCTCGCGCCGGCTCG
>JAFGIB010000270.1 GCA_016929805.1 Deltaproteobacteria bacterium
AGCGCGCCCGCAGGGCCGGCGAGGATGGTACTTGCTGTACCTGACGAGCCGGCGCGAGGACGAAAGCCGGTTTTACGGGATGAATTGACCGCCGTCGTAGCCAAACAGCAGTACCCCCCTGGACGGTTACATCGTAGCGGCCAGTAACGGAGCTGACGGGCGTTGGGGGTCAAGGTACGTTTGACTAAAAGAACTATAGGCGCGCGTCCGCGCTACGCGGTCCATCCCTAGAACAATCCGCTACCGAACGGGGCCCGTTCCGGAACGCGGGCGCGCCACCCCAGCGCCGGTCAGACGCCCGCGATCGCCGATCGAGATGTATAGGCTCATCAGAGCAGCGCTATTTGAGGATATTATCCTTTTAGCGAACCGAAGACGAATTTCGGTTTGATCACGTATACCAGAGCGGGAAGAAGGGTGAGTCCTCCCAGCATGGCCATTATCATCCAAAATACGAGCAGTATTCCCATATCCGCTTGGAACTTAAGGAACGAGAAGCCCCAAAACGCCACGCCGACAACCATGGTTATCGCGGTAAACAGCACGGCCTTTCCGGCGGTACATATCGCGGTGGTAATCGATCCCTCGATGTTTCTCGTTCTTTCGTATTCCTGTTTGACACGTTCCACCACGTATAGGCCGTAGTCCACCCCCAAGCCGACGCCGATCGAAACCACCGGGAGCGAATTGACGTCCATGCCGATATTGCGAGCGCCCATGAGCGCGTAACACATATAGTTTGAAAGCACCAAGGGCGTTAAAAATAGGATCCCGGCCAAAAAGGAGCGATAGGACCACGCGCAGATCACGAATACGCTGAGGAAAGCCAAAAGCGTTATCCGAAATTCGTAGTAAGCGACTAGCTCGTTGATAGCGGCCAATAGGCCTCCCATACCGCCCGCGAGCCGGAACGTCGCTCCTTGTAACGGATTCTCATCGATAAATTTCTTGGCATGGTCGATCACCGTGCGCAGAGTTTCGCCTTTGTGGTTGAGTAGGTTTACGGAGATATTGGCGTTGCGCTTATCGATGGTTATGAAGCGTACGAGGTCTCCCGGTTCGCTCCCTTGAAAGAGCAACTCCATGAAGAAACCGGTCTCGACCGGATCCTCGGGAACCAACTCCCATTTGGGATCGTTGCCGTGCCAGAGCGAGACGGTGCCCGGAAAGAAATCAGCGATCGAGGAAGTCGCGCCGACCTCCGGAATACTCTCCATATGGCGTTGAAAAGCCCCCATCTTATGCAGGATCGAGGGATTTTTTATCGCTTCTTGTCCCTCGCCCTCGACGACCACCGTTATCTCATCGGCGTTGCGAAATTTTTCTGAAATCCGTTTGGTATCGAGATTATATTTGGAATCCGGCCAAAGCATGGCTGTGCCGGGATTGACATCGCCGATGACGAGCAAGCGGGCGAACAGAAATCCAACGACCGCGATCACCGCGACAACGCCGAACGTCACGTAACGCAATCGCGTGACGCTGAATAGGGCGATCGCGGACATCAGCTTGTTTCCGATGACCGCGAAGGTGTTGGTGCCCTCTTGTTTCACCTTGGGCGGGGGAAGATAGGAGAGCAGCACGGGATTGAAGATGAGATCGCTGACGATGATCGAGGCGATCCAGAAACCGCCGGTTAAGCCCAGCTTCTGCATCAGCGGAATCGGCGTGAGCCAGACCAACACAACACCGATGACATCGGTAACGATGCCGGCCATACCGGGTTTAAAGATGCCGTCGAAAGTCGCCACCGCCGCTTCCACCCGATCGCCGCGAGATTGGTATTCTTCATAGAATCGCTCAATTAGCTGTACCGAGTGTGACAAAGCCCTCGCGCTGATGATAAAAGGCACAACTATTACGAGCGGATCAAAATTGATCTTTAAAATTCCCATGAAGCCGAGTCCCCAGATCGCGGAGATTGCAGCCGTCAGAAGCGGCACGATCACCCCGCGAACATCCCGGAAGTAGATGGCCAAGACCAGGATCATGGAAATAACCGTCGCGAAAAACAGCTTAACCAATTCAGGATACTTCTGCAGGATATAACCGACGGAAATCGGACGGCCGATCACGTGTACCGATGTGTTACCGTCTTCTTCCTTTTCGGTGATCTCGCGAACGCGGTTATAGATCATCTTCGGGTCGAGCTTGTTGTCGAAGAATCCCGCCACGATCAGCGTCGCTTTACTATCCAACGAGACCAAGGATCCAAAGACCCTGCGATTGGCGTAGATGCGATTTCTTAGGTTTTCGATCTCCGCCTCGGTTTTCGGAACGACCGTCATGATCGGTTCGTAGCGGATGCCTCTCTCGGTATCGTATTTTTGCTCTTTGACCTTGCGCTGGGAGAGAGAGAGAACTTGGTAGTTGTTAATTCCCGGTATCAGCTCGACTTCTTTGGTAATTCTCGCAACTTTTTCCAGAGTCTTACGATTGAAAATATCGCCGTTTTTGACCTCGAGCTGAATCACGACCCGACTCGCACCCGAGAAAATCTTGCTGTATTTGAGAAATGTCTGTACGTACGGGTGAGTGGTGGGAAATAGATCGATCACCGGGCTTTCCATCCATACGTTCTTGATTTCGTAGGTGAAAAAGCCTGTCAATCCTAGAATGATCAATAACGTCGCTAAGCGATATTTGAGGATAAAACGCCCTAGACGTTCATACATTGAAGATTACCTCCTAAAAAAGACCTCGGTACGAATCGGTGACATTCTCGATTCTAAAAGCTATTATAAAATAAGTTCGTGGTAGCGATCGATATTGAAAAAAAAGCCGGGATTTATCTCCCAGAAAGTTTCTCCCAAGTCATTCCTCCGTCGCTTGTTTTCAAAAGATATCCTCGTCCACCGGCGACGAAGCCCACGCGTGAATCGATCATCGCGGTTGAGCCGAGCCAAGAATAGAGGCCGGTCGGGACGCGCGTAAACGAACCTTTCGCATCGTCCCGAACCAGTACAAGTCCCCATTGCCCCGCGACGATGCATTTGTTTCCGAGCAGTGAAACGCTGTACAGGTTTTCGGTAACACCGGTTTCAATCTCATTCCAATGGTTACCCCCGTCCTCGGTTTCGATATAGGTTCCTTCACTACCGACGGCAACCAACTTATCCTTAGTGATCGCGCGTATCGTGAACATGAGTAAACTCACGTTGCTTCGTTGTCTTTTCCAGGTCTCCCCGCCGTCCTCGGTGTGAAGCACGAGACCGAACTCGCCGGTGATCCATCCATTTTGGGCATCGGCGAAAGCCACCGAGTTCAGCCGCGCTTCTTCCACCGCACCTTCGTTCTCGTCCTCGGCGGTTATTTCGTAGCGTTTGGATTCGGCTTTTACATCTCCCTCGGGGGCCTCCGGCAGCGTCGCGTCATACTCTTGCGGCGTCCAGGTCTTTCCCCCATCGGAGCTGTGAATAATCGTGCCGAAGTGACCGGCCGCCCAAATTTTTCCTCCTGAGATAACCGATACGCTAAAAAGATGTTCTTTGGCGCCGGTGGTTTGCTTTTTCCAGGTTTTCCCCCCGTCGGTGGTGGTCATTAATAATCCGGCTCTGCCTACCACCGCGCCGATTCCATCCGGAGCGATATCGATATCAAAGAGCGCGTCGTCCATGCCGACATCGATCGCGGAGAAGGTTTCGCCCTGATCGGCGGAATGGAGCATAATGCCCGGAAAGCCGACGACGAATAACTCTTTATTCCTGACGGTTAGATCAAAGATCCGATCTCTAAATGAAATCTGTTCGAGCGCGTCAGCGGAGACTGGAGCGGCAGAAAGAAAAAAATGGCCGAGAATCGACAACAACAAAGGTATCGCGTATTGCCCCGATAGCCTATCGTTGCGATGTCCGCGCCCGCTAACCGATGTCATCTTCCGCATACTAACTCCTCGATTTGATAGGCACCTTCGACAGGCATCTCGAATAACCTGCGCGGTTTCCTCTATTTGATCTGTTTATATAAAGCGCTACTTGTTATTAAAAATTTTGAAGGAAGCCCACAATAGCAGAACATGGGCTTCCTTCAAGTAATAAAAACGATGGAATCAAACAAAAGGGCTTGATAACGTTGTTTGTTTGACTCCGGTCGTAACTACCTTCCGCGTTTTCGCAACGAATTGAGGGTGAACATCCCCGGGTCGAGGTTGGTATTATAGGACACCTTGTAGTAGTTCATGATGGTCGC
>JAFGIB010000271.1 GCA_016929805.1 Deltaproteobacteria bacterium
CTTAGTGCACCCTAAGTGAGGTCCAAAAAAAGTGAGCACACCCTTAGTTCGCGCTATTTTTCGCGAGCGAAGCGCTTTACGCCGACGAATTTTTTGCAACGTTAAGGTAAACAACGTCGTATCTGAATTCGTTCGCAAATAACCTATTGAAGCGGATATGACGGTACGTTTCATCGATGATCTGGATATTTCGATCAATGGATCGTCGCACGACGCCGGGCGGTTTTTAACCGTAAATCTGATAAACCGGCCTTCGACTTGTCGAACTTCGCCCATCGTTAGCTCCGTAACACGGTTCCAACCGACAGTTGGGCCGTCCCTCGGTTGTTCCGTATGTACAAACTATATGACCATTCGGTTTTCTCTACTACTGTGTTAAGGTTTCGACGGGCCGTAAATTGTTAAGTTAATTCATAAATGAGCCTCAAAATCGATTTTATGAGCTCTCGGGAAAACGGGCAACAGTGATACGTAATCCCGCCTATACTAGAATATGAATAGAAAAAAAAGCAAAGGCTTCGCAACGTCATCGGATCGTTCGTGTTAGTCTTCGTATCCCCGAATAGTCATTCGTGGAGGGCGACGTCCCGCTTGTCTTGATAGACCTCACGAAGACTAGATACATTTCGAGCTTACAACGCGTGAGAGTATATATATTAAATATAGAGAAGCCTAAGCTTCCGCGGTCAAGAGAGCCGAACAACCGTTTTTCTTAAAAATATATTAAAATAAAATTAATTTTAGAATATAAAAGCTGCTTTACGCCGTGGTGAAAATGTGACGTATAAGCAAATTTCCGACGAAATGAGTAAAGGAAATAACAATACCGAAAAGAGGTACAACGATGAAAAGACGTCTAACAATTCGTCCGTGGGCGGCGATTCTGCTCGTCGTCTGTTGTTCCCCTGAAAAGTCCTCTAATCGATCGGCAAATCACCCGTACGCCGACGAGGGGCAAATGAATGCCGAAGGCGCTATGAGCGAATACGGTACAGGGGGCATTTCGGGTAGCAATGATTCGATACTACCGAGCGGCGGGACAAAGCGACCAGAATCCGTTCAATCGGGTTCAGACCGGGCCGACGACGAAATCCATTGCGGCAGCGTTAGAATCGACGCCGATGTTGAAATCGTCAGACAGAATGGAAATCTGTTGGTCGTCTTTGATCGCAGCGGTAGTATGAGCGCGCCATGGGGAACCGGTACGCGCTACGAGGCCGCGGGTAACGCGTTGATCTCGGCTATCACTCCATTGCAGAATGATTTGACCGTTGGGGGCGTCTTTTTTCCAAGCCTTCCCGACGCCTCGTCCACTCCGTGCAATCCCGCCGATCCTCTTCACTGGATCCCGGGACCCGGCGCAGCCTGTCTTAATCTCGCGGGTGTCTCTTGTGACGTATCCGACATTACATCGTCTGATCAGATCAACTTTACGCCCGCGCCACAGTTTATCTCTCAGCTGCCGCAACAGTGGTTTCTCAACGGCGCGGGTATGACGCCGCTTGAACTGGCGGTTGCCAAGGCGAATGCCGCGCTCTCCTCGGCGACCTTGACCGGTACGGTTGCCGTGGTGATCATGACCGACGGAGAACCGACTTGCGCTGACAACATGGCCGTCGTTGAAGCCACAATCGCCGATTGGGCCTCCAGGGGAATTAAAACCTATGTGGTTGGACTTCCGGGTTCCGCCGGCGCCTCCGCCGTGCTGAATCAACTCGCCGCGGCGGGGGGAACAAACTCTCTCATCGAACCGAGTGACCCCGCGGCGCTGCAAGCGCAGTTCTCGACTATCGTGACTGAAACGATAAAGAGCGGTATAACCTCGTGCGTGATAAACCTTGTACAAACGCGAGACGCGGATATCGAAAAGCTGCAAATGATCGTCGTGGAGGACGGCGAGGAAAAGAATGTCTTACGCGAAATGGCCGGCGGTGGAGGTTGGAGCGTAACGCCGGACGGCACGGTAGCTACTCTCGAGGGTAGTCTCTGCGACGACGCAAAAAACGGACGCTTCGAATCGATTCGTTTTGACTTTGGCTGCCTCGACATCCCGACTTTACAATAGATTGCTTTAACGCTGCAAAAAACGTCGAGCGAAGCGCGTTACGCCGCCGGATTTTTTGAAACGTTAAGGTTCATTAGGCTTTTAGCCCACTCCGGCTGAAACGTGTTGAAAGGAACACCATGACCCGGAATGATGATATCGGAGTGGTCTATTATCCGTAAGATGCTTTTTCGCGCTATGGACATGTCGTGAAAGTCGGAGTTGTAATTCCAGATCCGTCCTGACTGAAAGTAACTGTGAGAAATCACCGCATCTCCCGCGATCGCTACTCTTACCCGGACGCCTCCGATAGATGTATCCACGATAAGCGACGCGTGATCAACGGTATGTCCTGGAGTGAATAGAACTGTTACGCCTTTGGCGATTTCTTCTCGGTCATTTAATCCGATCAAGCTTGTCGAGCCTAACCGTTCAGATAGAGGCTTCGAAACCATATATTGTGCTTTTTTAAAGAGACTCAAATTACCCGAGTGGTCACTGTGCCAATGGGTAAAAAAGAGGACGTCGACGTCGTCGGGAGCAGCCTCGGAATTTCTGAGCGCCCGTATAAGACCGCGAGTGTTCCTTTCGTGATTATCGATAGTATTCAGCCATTCGAAATCAAAACCGGTATCGACCAAAATCGTGCGATTGGCTTTGATTAATGTAACGGTAGATCCTCCGCCGATTCCCAGCGCTGACTTGATCTCGAAGCCAACCGTAGAGGCCACTTCAGAGGCCTCTAAGCGCAAAGTACCGACTTTTACGACTCTAACCGCCGGAAAATCCTTTTCTTCCACCTGAGTTTTGTCTATTAGCATCGTTCAGCGTCGATAGACGAACCCCGGGCTTCGTCTCTTAGCGAAGCGCCGAAAGGCCGAAAATCGATTTTAAAAAAAATTGCGGGACTTTTTCTTGGCAACTCGCGAGTGTTTTTTTCATGGGAGATAACCCAACAAAACATCCAATACAAATAGGAAGCTTAGCGGTCAAGCGTTTTTCAGTATATCGGCCGTTGCTGTCTGAGCTTTAAGACAGGACGTAGAATACGAGCTTATAAGGATTTTAGGCGGGTTGAATGGACCGGAATATTCGGCTGCACCTTTTCAGACATGCTTTTTGAGTGGAACGGACGTTAAACTTCTATTCAGCGTTTACGCCCTCGCCTTTGATTTCTTTTGGGCCGGCCGTTCACCTGACCCGATCCCCTCGGGCGTGCTTCTCCGTAAAGGGAGAAAAAACGCACCAATCGTCCAGAACAGCGCGAGCCAACCGGGCCAATCGCCGAGCTGTTGGTATAACGTCGGTGTGTTCAACATCGCGACTCGCGCGTGTAGCGTCGCCCTTTCGAAGACCGGGGACTTGATCAGAGTACGTCCCAGCGGATCGATCACCGCGCTGACACCACTGTTGGTCGCGCGCACCAAGTAGCGATGGTGTTCAACCGCACGAAATTTCGCCAGCGCCAGGTGAATCCACGGTTCATTCGTATCGCCGAACCAGGAGTCATTGGTTATATTGACTAAAAGATGCGGATTTCCTTGCTTGACCGCTCGCCGAACAAATCCGGGGACGATGTCCTCGTAGCAAATCAGCGTTGTGATGCGATAGCGGTTGAACGGCAGCGAGCGGACATGGTCGCCGGGAGTGAAATGACTGGTCTGCGGTGACCATTTATACAATATAGGAAAGGTTTCGCCAAAGGGTATGAATTCACCAAAAGCGAGCAAGTAGGTCTTGTCGTAGGTCGACAAAATATCCCCTTGGCTATTGGTCATAAACGCGGTGTTGTACACGCGGCGTTTCCCGTCAACCCGGCGGATCGCCAAACCGCCGAAGAGCAGAGGCGTGGTCAGCGAACCCAAGACCGTTTCCCGGACGTTGTTCTGCCCCGGCCGGATCGCGCGCTGAAAGGCGGACTCGGGCCAGACGATGAGATCGGGCGAGACCGAACGCTCCAGGTGAAGAGACTGCTCTAGATGGCGCCGGTGGCCTTCTACGACGTCGCGGCTCTTAGAGAAGATACCCATATTGGCCTGGACGATGCCGACGGTTGTCTTTTCGGCCGTCGCGACGCGCGCGTCGACTTCGCGGCAACGATACCATCCGTATCCGAGGGTCAAGCATAGCGCAACCGCCGCGGTCACGGGCAACGCGCGCTCGATCGCTTTTCCGCTGAGCCACGCTCGCGCCAGCTCGTAGATCGCGCCGTTGATCGCGATCGTCACCGCGGTCAACAAGATAGGTCCGCCTAGATCGACGACCTGTAGCAGCAGGGGCAAGTCGTATAAACTGTTGCAGTAGTAGCTCGGGAACAACAGCGGGTACGCGATTTCAACCGCGCAATAGATCGGTATTGCGCTCCATGTTGCCGACCGACCCCGCGCGCGAGCGCGGGACAAGAGCCAAAAGAAAAGGGCTAACTGTCCGCCCTGGTAGAGACACACGACGGCAGTAAATAAAAGGCAAACGAATAAGGGGAATCCGGAAAAGTTCTTCAACATCCCCACGAGCCAATAATAGCCTCCGGCGTGGGTGGTGAAACCGAAAACGATCCCAACCAGAGTCGCGCGACCGCCACTCAGGGGTTCGCCGTTTAACACCACAAACAGAGGAATCAGCGCGATAAACGCGAGCGGCCAGAGATCAAAACCGGCAAAGCCCAAAAAATATAGCGCTCCGGATAAAACCGCCAGCAGATAGGACCGGTCGGCTCGTGGCCGATTATAAGCTCGGTTTGTCATGCAAAGGCCAAGGTTCGGTTTCGTCGATCAACAACTCGCGTATGCCGTTGTCGATCGCGAATAGCAGTTCTCAGTGATCGCAAGCGAATCCTTCCTGTTTGTCTATCGTTTTTGAACGCCTTCGGGATTTCGGAGAGACCAAAAGATCGAAAAGTTTCGGGTCGTTCGCCATCGGCAGCGGTAAGTTCTCAAAAAGTCGTGGCGAGCAGATGAAGATACCTCTGAGGAGCTCTACGCGCCCGTGCCCGCTTTTCTCAACCGGAATTACTTCCCTTCCGTGATTCAATCGTGCTGAAATCAATACCTTTCTCATTTTTAAGTTACTTGGGTAGGGGCAAGGGCAGGGGCAAGTTCACTTAGGTAATCGCCAAACTCGAGGCGTGTAACCGATATCTAACAAATTCTAAAGATATCTAAACAAGGACGATTAGAAAACGTTAGACAAAGCGGCTGTATTAACGTAATGTACGCTATTGGTATACCTGGCACGGAACTCAATGCATTCTATTTCTGAAATATCGAGTCTCTTTCTATTGGAGAACGGGCGAGAGGCGAAGACCGGATTGAGGGCAAAGACCAGGTAAAAGACGGTTCAAAAATGTATCGCAGGTTAGCTGATTAGCATTAGCTAGAGCGCTGAAGCAACGCTTCGGTGGGAGGTACTGGTTATGTTTTTACGTAGGAGTAGCGGAAGAACAGCCGTATTCGCGGCTGCTGTGTGGTTTGTATCGGCAGTTTTCGCAGTCGCATGTGACAAGTCCGATAGTGCCGACTCGTTCGAGGTAGGAACCGGACCGGGTGCAGCGGGCGTAACCGGGGTTATTGAAGGTACGGGCGGTACCATCGGAACGGCCGGTAGTACGGCGGTCAGTATACCTACCGCGGGGACTTCCGCTGGATCGGATGGAGCGAGAGCGAATGCCGGCGGTTCGGACGGCAATAGTGAGACCGACGGCCAGGGGGGGGCGAACGGGTCGGCTGACGCGGGGTTAGGAACCGCCGGTGAAGCCGGAGTCGGTGAAGCGGGAACCGGCGGTGCGGCCGGAGCCGGTGAAGCCGGAACCGGCGGTGCGGCCGGAGCCGGTGAAGCCGGAGCCGGTGAAGCGGGAACCGGCGGTGCGGCCGGAGCGACCAATCCAAGGGTAGTCCACCACGAAGAAGACCTGGGTGAAGGTGATGGTCAAGACGTAATCACGATCGGCGACTCTTGGATGAATATTATTACAAACGGAGGCGGAATCGAAGGCGGATTAGACCGTGTAACCGGTAAACGTTATCGGCATTACGCGCTTGCTGCTACGACTGTCCTATCGGAAGCGATACCTCGCCAGTATACCTCGGCTAAAGCGTTTAATCCCGATATCAAAACCGTAATCATGACCGGTGGTGGAAACGATGTTATCATGGATATGACAATCATCGGCGACTGTATGGCGGGTGGCGAGCGGTGTAGACAAAGACTCATAGAGGTCATGAACCGTCTGGCCGAGCTCTGGAGTGAAATGAGCGTCGACGGCGTGAGGGATTTGTTCGTGATCAATTATTCCGAAGTCGCCGGTACCGGCGTCGGAGATATCGATGTGCGCGACGAATATAAAGAGGCGATTGCTCAGATACCGCCGCCTATCGTTCTGCATTTTATCGAGACCACCGATATCGTGAATGGAAGGTTAGCCGACGGTATTCATCCGACGTCGCAAGCGTGCACCGATATCGCGCAAGCGGTCTACGACCACATGATAGAGGCAGGGGCGCGTCGATAACGAATATGTAGCGTTCGGGGCTCAAACAAGTCGAAGGCCGATTCGCTGGCAAAACAGGTCGCGCCCGCGGGGCCGGCGAGGATGGACCTTGCTGGTCCTGACGAGCCGGCGCGAGGACGAAAGACGGTTTTACGGGATGAATTGGCCGCCATCGTAGCTCCCCCCTGAACGGTTACACAAATACCGAGTCTTCGCGCGCGACCCCCGCTGATAAAGCGTTAGCGGCTAGCGACGACATTCTTCGGATATGGCCACGCTTAGGCGACGCGAGAATTATCGCGTTTTATTTAGAGCCTATCCCGGTAGGCCTTGTCACCGGCGGCCGATCTCTCGTCGCTTTCGGGCGCCTCGGCGCCCGTCGTTCTCGGCCTAGCGCTGCTAGGCCTCAGCGCGCCGTGCGCCGATCCGCCTCGAAATCGACTTCGGTCTCGACCGCCGACTCGGGCGGCCTACTGGGATAGGCTCTAGTGCCGTTTTTTAACAAAGTCCAAAAGCCCGAGCTAGACCCGCTTCAGGTTGAACAGATCCTCCGACATCCCATCTTCAGGCCATCTGCGTCTCGATCCGATTACGCGAAATCCTCAAAATAGCGCTGCTATTACTGCGGTTTCGCGAAACCAGCTCGATACGAACCTGGCCCGAATCTGGGCGCCAGAAGAATCTGTTCAACCCGAAGTGGGTCTAGAAAATACCATGAAATTTTATAAATATCGAAAAATTACATCTAATATGTAGGTTATTCCAATTTCGATATATTTCTAAACTTTTCTAAACAAATAAGGTTAGAAAAGGTTAGACATTATGAACTTCTAAATGTAATGTACGTTATCGGCATACCTGACGCGGTGCTCAATGCGTCTCTCGGCTGATACAGCGATATTCCCCATCGGAAGCGAAATAACTGAAAAAACACAACCCGGGGATAATAACGGGACGCGTCCAGACCAGGAGCCTGAAAGGAGTTCGCTTATGACGATTCGAAAGAAATCGATAACTGTCGTTTTGTTTCTAGGTTTGATTTCCTCCGTCGGAGCATGCGGTAACGAAGACGAAATCAAGAACAATGCAACGAGTGGCGGTGGAGGCCAAGAGGAACAGGCGGGAGCGGGCGGCTCGGCTGCCGAAACCGACGTTTCCGCCATCAGCAGTGGAGGTATCGGCGGCTCTATATCTTCGGTAACCGGTGGCCGAGATACGACTAAGGTTACCGGCGGTCGAGATACATCCCAGGTTACCGGCGGTCGAGATACATCCCAGGTTACCGGCGGCCGAGATACGTCCGAGGTTACCGGCGGCCGAGATGCGTCCGAGGTTACCGGCGGCCGAGATACGTCCGAGGGAACCGGTGGCCAAGATGCACCTTCTGTAACCGGAGGCGAGGGCGGTGCGTCAGGGCAGGATTCTAAAGCGTGTTGTCCAGACGGCGATTGTATCTGCCGCGGCGAAGAACCGGTCGCATCGTCCAACGAAAACGGACCCTATCAATACGAAAGTTATGTCATGCCTTCCCCGCAAGGATATCGCGCCGGAACGGTCTATTATCCAACCGACGCCGAGCCTCCATTTGCGGCCGCGGTTTTTTGCCCGCCCCTAACGGGAGTTCAGATCATGTACGCTGCTTGGGGGCCCTTTTTAGCATCGTGGGGTATTGTTCTAGAAACCATCGATACCATTACCCCGGCTGATATCGTCGATTCACGAGCCACTCAGCAGCAGGCAGCGATAGAGCAATTAAGGGCGGAAAATACCCGTCCTGACAGTCCCCTGTTCGGCAAGTTGTCCGATAGGTTTGGCGCCATGGGCTGGTCGATGGGCGGCGGAGCTACGTGGATCACGGCCAGCGTCGATCCCGCGCTAAAATCCGCTATTACGCTTGCCGGGCATAATATGACAAGCCCGGTTGCGATGACCTGTTCTGCCAGAACGGCAGTGCCGTCCATGCAGTTGAACGGAGCTCAGGATATGACAATTCTAGGAGGACTGGGCCAGTCGAATGGTGTCTACAACCTTATTCCCGATACGACGCCCAAGCTACTATTCGTGGTAAATACCACGGGCCATTTCGGCTGGAGCGGACCTAACGCGCCTCTTAGCGCGAACCCGGCGAAGTTCCTGCTGGCTTTTCAAAAAGGCTTCCTCGAAGGAGATATGCGCTGGAAGAAGTTCCTCGTAGAGAAGCCGGCCGATGCTGCGGTTTTCCAAACCAATGTTACGCCGTAAACGAAGCCAGCATTCCTGAGCCCCTCAGGAAATTGGCTGTCCCCACAACAAGCCCTCGGATAACGGCTCTCGGGGCGGGGGTTTTTCTCCTGAGATATCCCCTCGGGTTTTCATCGAATATCTCGATAAAGAAATCGGCTTTATCGCTCGCGATACGACCGGAGCGTGTCTGTTATTTCGAGCGAAGAGAAAATTTACCGCGCGCCGGGTATACCGCGGGTTTGAGATCTTTCCCTTCTGTCGAGATGACATAGGCGAAATAGGAGTCATTGAATATACTGAACATGAGCGCCGCTGTCAGCCGGCAACAATATTCGAGGATAGGATTATGGAAAATCGAGAAATGAGCGCCTATCGCGTGTTTATCGATACCGAATGTTGCGCGTATTTCGCGACCGAGGAAAATAAAATAAGCAAGCAAAAAGTAGGTTTTGGAACGGTTTTCAACTTTGAAGTACAGGTCACCCTAAGGTAATACTCTCGACACGTTTTTATACTATTTTAATAGTAACATTATCTCGAGCGATTGATGCTAATTGAGGACGGTATCTTATTATTATCCGATAAACGCGCGGAGAGCCGATTTTCGGCTTCGACTTCGGGATGACTTACGTTTTTAATGATTTTCGGCTCGATTGCAGGGATGACACTCTACGGCGCGGCGCAAAAGCGATCAGGCTTGAGCCTACCAGTACGGAAATACTTAAGTATTTAATCGAGCATCGCGACCGCGTTGTCACCAAGCATGAGCTTCTCGAAAACATTTGGCATGACAGTACGGTCAGCGAAGCCGTTCTGCACGTAAGCGTGTCCAAGCTCAGGAGATCGCTGGGACAGGAACGCGGACAGCAACAGCCGATTCGAACCGAGCACGGGGTTGGATATCGCTTCATCACCGAGGTTATACCGGTTTCGAACGCGAGCGGCGAGCTCCGAGAGGTTTACCGGTTTTCGCCTACGACGTCCGATCGATCGGCCAATCCTTTTATCGGACGCGAGGAGATCATGCGAAAGCTCACTGTCGCCCTGGATCAAGCCGCGTCGGGTTGGAGCCAACTTTTTATCATTCAGGGTGAGGCGGGTATCGGCAAAACACGCATCGCGAAAGAGCTCGCGATGATCGCGGAGCGTAAGCAGATAGGCGTTTGGTTCGGCCGTTGTCTCGAGCACTTAAGCGCACCAGCTTTCTGGCCTTGGTACAATGCGATGAGAGAAGCGATCAAGGACTTGCCGCCGGAAACGATTTGGACCCTGGATAAGCGATGTATCGCTCAGCTTTCACAACTAATACCCGAGCTCGGCCAACAAGAGGTCGAGCCCGTCGAGTTGTCGCGGGTTAACGCGAGCAACGCGAAGTACAGGCTTTATGACGCAATCACGAAAATCCTTTTATCGGCGAGCGATCTGAGAACTCGTCTTTTGATACTGGATGATCTTCACTGCAGCGATACCGCGTCACTCGAGCTGATGGTTTTCATGGCCTCTCAACTGTCTGAAGGCAGGATTCTGGTTGTCGGTACGCTACGGGACAAGGAGCTGGCTGTTGCTCATGAGAATCGAAAGAGCTTAGAGGCGTTGCTTCGGATGCGCGAATGCCAGCGCATCGAGCTCGTCGGTCTGCAAAAACCGGATGTCGCCCGATATATCGAGCAGCTTACCCGGGGGGTCGTACCCGAAGAGGTGAGCACTGCCGTTTTCCAAAAGACCGGAGGCAATCCTTTCTTCGTTCAAAAAGCGGTTCAACTGCTTCTATCCAAGCTCGGTTCTTCTGATCTTTCCGGCATTCAACCCGCGGATGTAATATTGCCACGGGAAGTTCGGGACTTCTCAAAATATCGCATCGACGGACTCGACGCGGATACGCGGTCGTTGCTGGAAATTGGCAGTGTGATCGGCAAGAGCTTTGACCTCATCCGGTTACACCAGATAACCCGGAAGCCGCTTGACGGGATTTTGCTCTGTTTGGATACGGCCGAAAAACTCGGGCTGGTAACCCAAGAACACGAGGTAGGGACTTACGCGTTTAGTCACGAATTGATAGGCGAGGTTTTATACCAAGGGCTTTCCAGCACGGGCCGCGCTCGACTTCACCGCCGGGTGGCGGAAGCGTTGGAGGGGGTGTTGGCCAAAGGCTCCTCGGTTAATGAGATCGCTTACCATTTCTATCAAGCGCTACCCGACGGACAGTACGAAAAAGCGATCCAATACGCTCTTAGATCGGCCGCGGAGATGTCGAGCGTATTTGCCTATCGCGAAGCGGCTACGCAATATCAGCGAGCAGTCCGCGCGTTGGATTTTCATCCCCACCCCGATATTCGGCAGCGTTGCGAACTGAATTTGGCCCGAGTCGTGGCATTGGGCAACGCCGGACTCTTTGAAGAAGCCCGTGCTGTTTCGGAACAGGTAACCGAGATCGCTAGACAACATCAGCTTCCCGAGGTGCTGGTGCAGGCAGGCGTATCGCAGCGTTTTACGCTCATTTTCGCTCCGATTCCGGATCCGAACGCGCTTATCGCGCTTCAACACGCTCTTCAGTGCCTGCCCGCAGAGGCTATCGCGGAAAGAAGCCGCGCGCTCTCTTATCTCGCTTGGATGCCGCCCAACGCGCATAACATGGAGCGTAGCCGCCAATTGAGCGCCGAAGCCTTAGAGCTGGCGCGCGGCGCGGACGACCCGTCGGTCTTGCTCGACGCGCTCGCCGCTAGAGCCTACGCGCTTACAGATCCGGATCATATCGGTGAGTTACTCGAGGTATCGGAACATATGCTCGAGTTGATGGAACAACAGGGCGTCTATCATTGGCCCATGAGCGACGCGCACGTGATCAGAATTAGAGCGTTCTTGCAGCTCGGGGATATGGCGGCGGTGGATACAGAACTCGAGGATATGCGGCGTACCGCGATTAGGTACGGTATTGAATCCACCAAGGAATATTCCGATCGCCTGCGTGTTCAGATATTTCTCTTCCAACGCGGCCATTTCCAAGAAGCCGAATCGAGGTACCGCGAGCTCGATCGGAAGTCATATCTTTCGCAAGTTTTGCCGTTGTTATTAAACGATCTATTCCGTCGCATCGCTCAACGCGCTTTACAGGGAAAGTTGAACGAGAAAGCGCTTTCCAGAGATCTGGAAAGTCAATGGCCTTGGATCCAATCGTATCATCAGTACTACGCTCAACGGGCGGCTTTTTTCGTGGCGGTCGGAGATTTCGAGAAAGCAGCGGAAGAGCTCGCTAAAGTGTCTAAAGACGACTTCGGACATATTCCCAGAAATTGGGATTTTCTCTCCACCCTCACCTTGCTCGCGATCGCCGCGTTCGCCCTCCGAGATAGGCCGAATGCCCGGCTGCTGTATAATCTCATGAGCCCGTATGCGCATCTGAACGCAACGAATATTCTATGCTACTACACGGGTTCAGTCTCGTATTATTTGGGCATATTGTCGCATCTGCTCGACGAGCGGCAACAAGCGGCCGGGCATTTCGAGAACGCCCTGCGAATGAGTCGCGAGTATGAGAATCCCATCGCGCTAGCCTGGACGCAATTCAGCTACGGCCGAATGCTTGCTGAGGATAGTTCGAGAGCATCCCGGGCACGTTCTCAGCGGCTAATCGATGACGCGATGAAGACCGCCGAGCGATTGGGTATTCGGTTGGCGCATCCACGGGAATAAAGAGATTCCCGTGGCGACTTTTTATCAGGCGTATGAACACGCCCGCTTTTTGGGCGAGCCCTAAGATCGAGAACCGGGTAGGGGACGGTTCTGCAAAGTTGCATTATTACGGTCTTTGTGATATTTTCGAGCAATGCCACGTACTTCGCGACTATATTTCCCCGGAGGTGTATTTCATCTGGTCTCGCGCTTTGCTCGTGATGAGTGGTGGTTGGATCGGGAAGGCGCCAGGCAAGCGTATCTCGAGTTGCTCGAAAAGGCATCGCGTTGGACCGACGTGATGGTATTGGCGTATTGTCTGATGTCCAATCACATTCATCTCGTGGTGGTGCAAGGACAAGCGTCGCTCGAGCGGTTCTCGAAGTCGGTGCATACCGGATTCGCGAGCTGGGTGCATCGCAGCCAAAGTCGGACAAAGGCGCTGGGAGCCGTGTTCGCCGGCCGTCCGAGGTCGGTGCTGATAGAACAGGACAGTTATCTATTGGAGTTGGTGCGATACGTACACAATAACCCGGTACGCGCCGGCGTGGTTCGCTACGCGCGCAATAGCACATGGTCCAGTCATCAGGCGTACGTGGGACGTGTGCAAGCGCCGCAGTGGCTGGCGGTGGGGTATGTGCTCGAGCGCTTTGGACGGGCATCCGAGCGTGCCGCGGAACGGTTCGATGCGTTCGTGGACCAGGGGCGCAAGCAGGGGCGGCTTGCGGAGCTGAGCGGAGCCGCGGATGCGGGCGAGGCTGCCGCGTTGCGTCGTTCGTTTGGAGACGGCTATCGCGTCAGCGACGGGGTGCTCGGCAGCACGGACTTTGTGACAAGGGTACGTAAGGATGCCGAGCGGGTAGGGGCAGGGCGGTCGACTCGGGTTATCGAACCGCGAGCAGGGGCAATCGACCGTCCCTCGGTTCGCGAGGTGATCGACGCGGTGCTCCAAGTGCGGAAGCTTGACCCGATCGAGCTACAGGAGAGACCGCGGGGACGCGCGGTCGCGGAAGCGAAGCGGCTAGCGATCTGGGTGTGGGTACACGAGTACGAAGGGCGTCAAATCGAGGTTGCGCGCGCTTTGTCTCTGGATACGAGTGTGGTCAGTAGGTATTACGGCCAGGCGCTTCGGGCGGCCGGGGATTTCGACGAGCGCGCTACCGCGGTGACGGCGCTTCTGCGTAAGAGCCGTCGAGCTACCAAGGGTCGGCGCGTGACTAAAGCGACGCAGAATGCGTTTCCCGTGCGTTATTTTTTGTAGACGTGGAAGAGAGTTGACCTTAACGTTGCAAAAAATCCGTCGGCGTAAAGCGCCTCGCTCGCGAGAAACAGCGCGAACTAAGGGCGTGCTCACTTTTTTTAGACCTCACTTGGGGTGCACTAAGCTGCGGTCCAAAAAAAGTACCGCGCGCCCTTATTTCATCGCTTTTTTCGCGTTTCCGCTCGACGTTTTTTGCAACGTTAAGGTTAGAGTAGATACCGGAGCGTACTGAATGCAACCTGAATGCCATGATGCGCGACATTCTCCTCTGTCGAAAAAGAAAGAGACTTATGGATATTACGTATGAGATAGCGAAAATGAAGGCGGAACCCGGATTTTCGGAACACGTGGGGATGATTCTAATTCATAGCGGGGTCGTTCGCGGCTGGTCACACACCGATAAGATGCCGGTGAAGGTTATCGACGTAGAACCGAACTTCGAGAAGATCGAGCTTTTACGCCGACAATACTCCCAAAGACCAGGTATCTATAAAATACTCGTGGAGGCGAGACAGGGTAGGCTAAGGCCGGGCGACGACTTGCTGTTTATCATGGTGGCTGGAGATATCCGGGAGAACGTCAAGCCCGTGCTCGCCGAGCTACTCGACCGGATCAAGGCCGAGGCGGTGCGTAAGACGGAAATCCGAGGCGAATAACCGCCCACGCGGCCGTTCGTTTTTGCGGCTTTACACGACCGGCCCGTACGCGATTGGCCGGACCGAGGAGGTAAGCCGATGAGGCTGGATGAGTTGGCCGTCGTCGCTTATCGCCGAAGCATGCATTAGTGAAATATATAACTATTATATATGATAAAATTTTCCGGATGAGGTGCCGGAACCCGTATAAATCCCACCGCGTCGTTAGGAACGTATTCCCTCTGAACACGGCAATTCGGTTTACAGGCGAGAGTTTCCATCCAATGGTACCGAATTACGAGTGTTTTTAACGGATCAGTGCCCCGCGCCTCGATGCGATTCGTCGATGCCGACAAGCGACCGTCGCCTTGTTCAAAATAGCTCACTTTTGTCGTGGTTTCGCAGATGATACCGCCGGGTAACTTGGCCCGCACTCGGAGTAGATCGCGATACTTGACCGGAAACGGCATCTCGGGAGAGAGAATAACCCATTGGACCGCGTAGGTTTCCAAATAGCTCTTAAGTTGCTCAGCCGTGGCCGTGCGCCCGGGATAGCGATGGAAAAGATTGGCGTCGGTGTGTTGGATATTCCGTTGAAGAAAACCTCCCAGAACCTCGATTCCATCTACGCGATGGGCCAACCATTCCCCCAAACGAGGCGATTCTACGAACACCCTTTTATAATAGCCAAGATGTGACGCCAGCCATCGCGGTATCAATTGATCGCCGTCAGGTTGTCGTTGCAGCCTCAGATCCGCGAATTGAGACAACGAAGCAGGGGAGAAATCTTGATCTTTCGCGTTTTGTATCGTGTAGTGTGAGGGAGCTAAATCAGGAAAATAAAAAATAACGTCTCTGGCTAATAACTGTAGTCCCGGAATGGAACAAATCGCCAACAGGGCCCAGCAAGGCCAGGTGAAATCGCGAACAAGGGCAGTCTGAGATAGTGTAGAAAAGAACGCGATGCCCGGTATCAACGCGAGAAATACCGCCGGTACCACGTAGCGATAGGGCTGGACTTGCGCGAAAATCCAGAAGTAACTTCCAACGTAAGCGATAAATATTAACCAAGCTAAAGCGACCGCGAAAACGGCAAATCGATCGTCTCGTTCACGGCGCCATTGGATCAAACCGGCCACAGCCGCGCTAAGCGTCAGAAAGCGGAATCCGCTGCGCATGAAGTGTGCCGTGTCGCCCGGATTCTCCACCAGCTCGAGAAAATCAAACAGCAGTGTTGAAAGGCGTGTTTGGCTGAAGTAAGCGGAATCTAACACGTAGTGCCAGAAACGCAGGGCTACGAAGATCCACCAGCTATTCAGGGCGACGGTAAAAAGTGCGATCGCGGCCACTTGTAGATGCGCCGTTCGATGCATGCGTCTGAATCCGCTAAAATATAGATAAAACATGGGAAGGGAAAGCGGGACGAAACTATAGGGGTGTATCAGAATGCATAACCCGAGAGCGAGCGCTGTCGCCGCGGCGTAATAGGCGGACGGGTTAGACATGTAGCGATAGAAAAAACCGAGAGGTAAGACGCAAAAATAGCTCGCAAAGGTCCAAGCGGTCATTCCGATCCACCAGAAATTATGGGTTTGCGAATCAAAAAACCAGAGGATGCCGGCGAACAAAGCCACGACCGTCGCCGCCCAAGGCCCTAATTTGAAGAGGCGGGCGGCAAGGAACATGACCCAGGGGATTAGTAAAAAAGATAAAAGAACAAATAGATTAAAAGCGAGACCGCGCGCAAGCCCCGCTTTCCATAGCAGCCAAGTCCATAGTTCCCAGGCCTTGGTGTTGGCGTCGCCGATTGTGCCGGCGGGGTGCCCGGCCAGCAAATGATGGTCGTAAGACCAGCTCTTCCCCCAGCCGCTGAAAGCGTCAATAAAACGTGTTACCTGTCCGAAATGACCGTCGAAATCTTCTCCCCTCAACGGTGCTTGAGAAAAAACAAGCGACGGCGGAGTGAAATAGAAGGTTAAAAGGGTATGAAAGAGCAGAACAACAACAAGGCTTATCAGTAGAAGCCATCTACTCGATTTTATATGGTTCAGCAAATGCCTTGTTAGTCATCAGCGGGGGGTGGGTAAACGCAGTGGCGGGGATCGCCGCCGCGAAAACAGGCCGAGCCCGACGTCGTGCTCACACAATCGGATGTATCAAAGCGGCAATCGGAGGAACAGGAAAGCGTACCGGAAAAAAAACCCAAACTCGAACAGCTCGTTTCAGACGTTACGTAACCATCGCATTGCTCACCCGGTTCGACGACGCCGTTACCACAGCTTTTGGAAAACTCGCAATCCGAAATATCAAAGGTGCAGGTGTCCGGATCGCATCGAAGTTCGCCTTCGGAAAATCCGTAATCGAGATCGACGCACGTCATGTTGTTCAGCTCGTCGCCGTCGCACTGTTCCGAGCCCTCGAGGATTCCATTCCCGCATTCAGACTTAGTGTTACACCCCGACAGGTCAAAGGTGCACGTCCCGAAATCGCAGGTCACATATCCATCGGTGTAGGCTTGATTGAACTCGCTACACTTTATCTCGCGAAACACGCCGGATTCGCACTGCTCGTTCCTCTCCAGCTCTCCGTTTCCGCACGTGGGCGAGAGCGAGCACAAACGGGTATCGTAGGTACACGTCCGGGGATCGCACGCCAATTGACCGCCGCCGAAATAGCCCAGCGCTTCACACGACATCCCTTTTAGGGATTTTTCTCCATCGCACTGCTCGTTATCATCCACGACGCCGTTGCCACAGGTTGCCTGCGCGGTGTCGTCGGAAGCGTCAATCGGAATCTCTTCGGGCGTCAAATGCTCCGCGGGCGATTCGGCGTCAAAGCGCGAGGCATCTGATTTCCCGTCGCCGGCAGCGTCAGAAGTATCCCCTCTACTGATGCACGAAAGTGTACAGATAGAAAGGGCCAGTATGATCAAGTAGCCTCTTATCGTCATAATAAAGCTCCCTCGCGGTTGGTTTTCTCGCATTATCATTCCCGTTCTGAACGCGCGATACACGAACGAGTCGTTCGAAGCATTTCTCCGCAATTTCGTTCCTTTTTTACCCTCATGGCGTTCCCCGTCGGTCTCGCGCGCTTGTCTCTTTGTTACGAATAATCACGATCTTGCCAGCGCATAAGCGCTGGAACGATTTGATCGTCCGTCCATATCCACGTGAGCACGTATATCGTTCCTTGATCGCCCACGACGATTTCAACCGGTACATAGTGGTCGTCCGGACCCGTATCATAACGCATCGGCTCCTCCCACGCCGGCTCACCATCAGAATCGTATTTATCAATTATAAGATAGGTTCCACCATCGCGAATTTCTCTAAGCGAATATGCAAACAATACATTATCCTCTTTGTCTACCGCCATTGGGCAAGAGCCGGATAGAAAAGTGGTTAAATAGAACTGCTCCGATGATCGATGTGTGCGAAATTCGACGTGATCGTCAAAGCGGGCGGTTTTGTCCGGTTCATAACGCTCAAACCAGTATTTATAAGGGAAATCATAGAGTTCACTTCCGGTCTTTCCGAGTGCAACGATGTCCCCGTTAGAAGTGGTCAGAGCCCGAATGAAACCGGTGTCTTCTGCCGCGTCCCTGTAACTAATCGGCGAATTCCAAACCGGTTCGGCATCGCTATCCAACAAAAACAGAAGCGTCGCGAGACCGGTTGGAGTGTATCTCGCGCCTGTCAACAAAAAGCGGCTGACACCATCGATAATTCCCGTACTCAAGGCTCTACCTGTAGTAAAAACACCCGTGATCGGAACCGCATCCTCCTCTCGATGGTTTCCATCCGAATCAAACAATTCGATCGAGGGGTCATATAAGTTCCACGGAAACGACGCTCCCCCACCTTCGCCTTCCCCCATAAGTGTCATTATATTGCCTACATCGTCGACCGCAACGGCGCATAGCGAGTAGTAGTAGTCGTTATCGTTGTCGATGGTTGTAGACCATGCGAGCGTCCCTTCCGGAGTTAATTTCATCAGCCACGGTAGAACCATTTCAGAGAGATCCATAAAATAGATCAGGCCTGCAACTAAGACGTTATCCGTATCGTCCATCGCGGCGCTCAGGGGGATGATTTCGATAATGGAGTCGTTATTACTCACTGATGGACCAAAGGGCGTCTCCTCTTGATCGCTCTTCCATTGCCAGATTTCTTCCCCGTTCGGGTCGAATTTTGTGACCACGGTAATCAGTCTGAAATTATCATTGTCATCAGTATACTCATCCATAGATATCAATACGGGATTATCCGAGGAATCCACAAGCAACGTGGAAGGCATTATTTCCGGAGCAAAGACCGGATCGGCCGTTTCAAATAATACCTGCCATTCGGGGCTGTCCGAAATACGACAGTCGTCATTGCACGAGCTGCCGTCAATCGAAGGCTCGCAGTTTTCCGCGGGTGATGTGATGATCCCGTCGCCGCATCTTCCCAGCGTACAGTCTTCTTTACAGTAACTATTAAGCCCGGGGTCGCACTCTTCCTCCCCCTCGTAAAGAAAACCATCGCCGCAAGTCGCGGGCCGGCAGAGCACGCAGTCGTCGGTTGTAGTCGTATTACCGTCTTCACAGATTTCACCCGATAGGGTATCCAGATAACCGTCGCCGCAGAAACTGGTTCGGCACATGCCGCTGATACAGATTTGATTTTCCATCGCGGCATAGCACGGCATACCATCTTCCAAGGGTAGGTAAGAACAGAGGCCCGATGCGGTGCACACGGGTAGCTCGCACTTATTAGAAGTTCTACAATCCGAGTTCACCTCGCACGTTAAAGGCTTTTCCTCTAACACATCGCGAGATGACGCGTCTTGAGATAGTGTCGCGTCAAACGCAACCACATCCGGGTATGGCGGCGTCGTCGAGCCATCCCGCCGCGTCGGTTCTCGAGTACCTGAGGTCGCGCCTTGGGAAGGCTCAAGACCCGCGTCCGCGCGATTATCCTCTTGACTCGTCCCAGCCTCTCCTCGTTCTTCGAATGGATCTTTTTCGTGCGATCGTCCGCAGCCGCTCGTTAGAAGGCAGAGTAACAACAGCAAAAAAGTTAAAGTAAGACAGATTGTCTTTGCACTCGCATCTTTTGCGAAAAACATGACATCCTCATAAAGTGACGAAAACTGTTCTTCACCCGGTATCGCTCTATCGAATATGATCTACGACGATAAATTAGTCAAGCCACCCTGAGCCATCCCCTCATTTTGGCAAGATTCAAATTCCCCTTGTTTTATAGAGTTTCGCAAACCTTTTTGTAGGGATTCCGGAGAAG
>JAFGIB010000272.1 GCA_016929805.1 Deltaproteobacteria bacterium
CGAGCCGGCCCGAGGACGAAAGCCGGTTTTACGGGATGAATCGGCCGCCGTCGTAGCCAAACAGCAGTACCCCCCTGAACAGTTACGACCCGGGAACGCGGCTATTTTGACCGTATTACTAAAAAACAGCGAGAAAACGTGGGCGAGACGCCCGCATTCCAGACGCCCGTACTCCCAGGTATCCTCCTCTGCGCCGCTACTTTTGGAGAAGCTACAGTCGTCCCTATGTCGAATTAATCCATGGGGTGCGCGATAAAGAATTCCATTACCACCTCGCCGAAGTGAAAGGGCGCACTCTGGTCGCAACCATAGGGGCTAGAATCGCTGAATGACCCGGGGAAGCAGTGGCCCGCGCCGAATATGGGACTGGTCGAATAGGTGTGGTCGATGAACTCGAACAAGAGTCCATCGTCGTTGACATACCGGGTCCAAGTGTGCTGTGCATCACTGGATAGGACCTGATCCTCGCGCATTAAATGAGCGCTGATATATGCGTTGGCTACCGGCCTTCCATCACCTGCGAACTCATCGGATTGACCCTGTGTATATAAAACCGGCATCTCTCGTACCGGCAATCCCGGCTCACAGTCGACGCTAGTCATGGCGATGGGAGCGGCGCTGGCAATGATCTCCGATTGCGTGCATCGCATCGTCCACGTCATGCGTCCACCCTGCGAAAACCCGGTAAAGTGCACGCGTCGCTTTTCTACGTTCCATACCTTGATAGCGAGATTCATGAAATCGATGACGACCGGGTAATGAGCGGCACCGTTCCAGCTAGCGTTCGGAGCGCTCGGTTGTACAACGATATAGCTCTTTTCGCGGCCGAGACGCGCGAGATTGGTATTTTCTTCCTGTACAAGTCCGTTCATCGAAAACCCGTGTACGTCGAATATCAGTCCGCAGGCTTTTTCCAAACATTGAGACGGTACGGAAACATTGAAGACGATATTCTGACCGCAATTATCGAATACGTGGTTGTCGCTCGCGCTCGCATCGGTGATACAGCCACTCGGTGTGGGTGGCGCGACGGGAATCGTGCCCGCCGGAGGAACTGAGCTCGCTCCGCCGTCGGGGTCCGCAATACCGCCATCGGGTCCTTCTAAGCCTCCGTCGACGTTAGTACTCGCGTCGCCTTGCAGAACCCCCCCGTCGTTTTCGGTTTCTGTACCGGTCGCTCCCGCGTCAGCTTCACCGCTGGTGCCCGCGTCAACTTCACCGCCGGCGCCCGCTTCAGCGCCAGTGCGCGCTCCCTCTTCGCCAGCGGCAGGCGAGCCACCGGTTAACGCTGTTCCGACCGTTCCACCGGTTCCATCGTCTTGTGCAAGGTTCCCTGCGTAAGTACCCGCAACGTTTCCCGATATTCCTCCGCTGCCAATTACACTATCATTTTCTGTATTTGCATCGCTTCCGCATGCGACTACAAAAACCACAACGAATACCGTCGAAAAAAAACGTATCATTGCCATTGTTTACCTCACGACCACTCGAGCACCGATTTAGAGCCCGTAAAAATATTTCGAACGCAACTTGTATACTGCTGGTCCCTGTTGTTTTGTTCTGTTTATACAATAACAATAGGGCTGTTGTCTCTGATGATACTTTTGTTCTGCGATCTTGATCCAGTCGACGATGCTCTCGACGAGTTCGGCGTCCATATAATCGATGTGACCTTTTCCGAGCATTAGATGGTTGGCGTGGACAAAATCCGGACTGCAATTCGGCCAGAACATATGGGTGTTGTTTCCCAACGTCTCCTGTTGCTGTGCATCGCATCGATGTGAAGTCGGTATGCTGCCCGGGTCGGGAAGCGGCCCGATATCGTTCTTTGCCGCAGTCGCAATCACTGAGATATTGGCGGCACAAGCGCGATATGCCCGGCCGCCGCTCATCACAATCGCACCTTTGACTTTGTCGGCGATTGCCGGTTTAAAGGCAAATGAGGCCGTATAAAAGAAGTCCCAGAAATGTCCACCCACCCACATGGAACGAGTGTTAAAACCGGTAAACGTCGAGTATACCCAATCGATAACTTCCATCAGATGAGGTTCATCCACCCAGCCATCGCCGTCGCCTCGTATACGACTCGTATGCCGTAGGCCGGGGGGGTTCGTATGCAGCTTTCTTCCGAACCTTGCTCGCGGGGGCACCCTTGCTGTTCGGCTACAAGTTCCGGTCATCACGGCCTGCAGGAAACCTGCTACGGAAAGATCGTCGACTGACCGGTTTTAGCTACTGGCGACGAACCCAACTCGACATAGGCATCATTATCCTTTGTATAAGCAGGCCAGGTAAAGGCTTCTGTACCGGGATCTCCGGTTTTCGCGAAGTTGGTCCAGAAGGTCATGGTCGTGTCGATAACCTCCGTATCCACAGCATCGAACCCGGCCGATACATATATATCTTCTGTATCTCCTTCCGAGCCTGTCACGCCGTTACCGTTAATATCTCCCACAACGAGAGATTCACTCGTTGCCGGATCTTTGACGAGACCGAGTTGGTAATGCGCGACGACACTCTCCGGAGAATTGAATACATACGCGAGTTCGCAGCCGTGGTAGGTCAACAAGCCCATGGCTTTCCAACCGGCAGGAACTTGGCTGAATAGACAAGCATAGTACTTTTTAGAGGTATACTCGCTCATCCATGGAAAAACGTCTTTGAACGTTCCGATCGGGTCTGGATTATCATTTGTATTAATAACGATCATAAACGGTACGTCGTTATTTTTATGCGTTTCAAAACTCGAGCGTTCCGTGTCCGGTAGATAATAACCGTCTATATTTGTATATGGGACAACGGTGGCCGTTGCGGCGTCGACGATATCCGTCCAGGATACCGCGCGCAGTTGCTCAATCGTGGTTACGCCGAGTGCTTCGGATAAAGCGGTACCGTAGCTTTCGGCCGATTCGAGGCTTCGGGTGTCGGGTATAAGTGTACCGCTTTGGCTAATGGCCTTGTGAAAGAGACCCGCCGCCAGAGGAGAGGCCATTAAAGAAAGGACTTTTCGCCCGCCTCCCGATTCGCCAAAAATCGTGACGTTGTTCGGATCACCACCGAAATTAGCGATGTTATTCTTAACCCATTCGAGAGCCATAATCAGATCCATTTGGCCGTAGTTTCCCGATCCACCATATTCGGACTCTTGAGAAAGTAGCGGGTGAGCCATATACCCGAAGGGGCCCAACCGATGGTTGACCGATACGAGAACAACGCCTTTGCTCGGCAGTGATAAAGCATTATTAAAGGGTTTCGTATTGCTAGTAAGCACGACAAAACCGCCACCGTGAAACCAGACCATGACCGGAAGATCGATTGCGTTCTGCGTTGCGGTTACGTTCAAATAGAGACAATCTTCGCTCATACCGCCCTCGCCGTATTTTTGTAAAGCCTGATTCTGCGCTGCTTGGTCGCTCCAGGCTACGGCGTCTCGAACCCCTGTCCACTTCGAGGGTTCTTGAGGAGGCCTCCAGCGCAAATCGCCTATAGGGGGTTTCGCATAGGGAATACCAAGCCATTGCCACGTCGTTTCATTAACGGCATATCCTCTCACAGCGCCGTACTGGGTCGTGACCTCTTTTCGTTTTGCCGTAGAACGTTCATAGTACTCTCGCGCCGCTTCTGCGTTTCGTAAGGTTCGCGGTCGGGAATCGGTGTCTGTGAAAACGTCAGCCTCGTTCAACGCTGTTAAAAGCGCCGACACGTTCGGGTCAACGCCGAAATCGCTCGTCGCCTGATCAAAATCGATGGTCTCTTTGTGCTTATCTACGACTGCGCGTATCTCGGAACTTATTTGAATGCCGTTATTTAGGTCTCCGTCTCGATCGATGGATTGCAAGAAAACGAGTAAGTTGTTGACTCGCTGATCCGAAGCGTCGATTGCTTCCGGTACGATATCAAGGGCAGTTATGGTCGGCTTGCCGATCGACGAGCCTAAAACGAGGCCATTTAATGAAAAAACTACAGTTTCGCCGGAGCGATACTCAAACGTTCCATGTTCGTCAGTGGTCCCATTCGTGGTAGCGGTAGAAAAATCAAGGCCGGCAACAGGACTCGCAACAAAGAACCCGGTATTAATATCAATATTCGTATCAATATCATTATTTGTATCCGTGTCGGTATTTGCATCGTCGATTTTATTTGCGTCTATGCGAGTGCTTGCATCGGCGCTCGTATTCGTTTTTGTTGTACATCCGGGTGTCGATAGTAAACAAAAAAGAAAACCAGCTAAACGCCCCGCCCTCTGATAGGACATTGATCGATACGGTCTTTGCTTATCAATTGAGTCGTTCTTTTTCATTTGTACCGTCCCTCACAAAACGTACTGGTCGTTCGGTATACAAGGAGCACAATATCCGACACTAAATTGTTGTCAAGGCTATAACAAAAAGACATCCAATTTCGTCTGGCCGCAGTTGATTCTCTATAAACGAGAAGGTTAGTCCAAAGGCGGGGATATACTGCGAAGCAATATTGGTCGCCGAAGCCGATATACTTCGTTGCGATATTCTTACCGCGGTTGAAGTAAATACTCACACGCGCCAAAAGAGAGCGGCGTCCTTATTGTCCGACTCGCGAAAACCAAAACAGCGTAGAATCCCTTCGGGACTCGATTCCCGGTCGCAAGCGGCGGGGTTCCTTTATGTGCGCCGGGATTGACAAAACGGAACCAATAGTACTAATACCTCTCTTTTTTATCGTATGACGCGAGTCAAATAGAATAACAGATAAAAATAAACCGGGAGGAGTCGCCTGATGAACAAGAAAATAAGCCGATTTATTCCTAGGGGATTAGGCCCAATAGCGGTATTAATATTGGCACCATTACCCTTGACCGGTTGTCAAGAGAGCGAGTCTTTAGGTGGCAGCGATGCGGGACGAGATGAAGACGGTTCAAAATCAGAATCGGGCCAGTTTATTGGCGCGGTATCCGGCCTGGAATTCTCGACGGCCTCGATTTCGGATACAACTGACGAGGACGGTGGATTTACCTATCGTTCCAACGAGACGATAACCTTTTCGGTAGGTGGGCTGAAGTTGGGGTCGGCAACCGGCAAGTCAATAATCACTCCCCTTGACATCGTGCCACAAGCGACCGATGCGTTTGATCAACGTGTAAATAATATACTCGTTTTTTTGCAGACCCTCGACAAGGATGGTGACTTAAATAACGGGATTGAGATTACCTCGGATATTTCGAAAATTGTCGCAGACTATAAAGACAAGATCGATTTCGATCAGACTACCACCGCTTTTGCCTCTGACGCGCACGTCGCGGACCTACTTCTTAGACTAAACCGGGCTTCGGTATTCAACGACACCGATCCGCGGGATCGAACCCTTCGGAGCGAAAACGCTGCTCGGGAATACTTCGATCGTTCAACTTCAGAACGCAACGTAGTCGATACGCAGTACGGAAAGGTTAGCGGTTACGAAGCCAACGACTCCACCTGGCAGTGGCTAGGTATTCCCTATGCAACTCCCCCTCTCGGCGATATGCGCTGGAAACCGCCTCAAGAGCCCAAGGTTTGGACCAAAACGCGTGATGCCGTCGCCTGGACCGACCAGGCCGCACAAACCATTGCCAATGAGGCGTTTGGCGAAGGGGGCATGAGCGAGGATTGTCTTTATTTACACGTCACCGCGCCCAAGAACGCCTCGAACTTTCCTGTAATGGTGTGGTTCCACGGAGGGGCCTTTGCCGTGCTGACGTCCAATACAAAACAGTATAATAATCCCGAGGGGCTTACGACTAAAGGTGTTGTTCTCGTTACCGTCAGTCACCGTCTGGGACCTTTCGGATATATCGCCCACCCGTGGCTCACCGGGGAATCCGGCTATAGTGGTTCGGGCAACTACGGTCAGATGGATTTGGTAATGGCGCTCAAGTGGGTGAAAAACAACATCGCCAATTTCGGCGGCGACCCGGACAACGTAACGATTTTCGGCCAGTCCGGCGGCGGCGGCAAAGTCTTCTGCTTGATGATGTCGCCCCAGGCAGCAGGTCTGTTTCACAAAGCTATCTGTCAGAGTGGAGCAACTGCTCTTGTAGAGACCAGCACCAAAGCCTCGTCTCTTGCAGGCATGGAGGCAATCGGAACCGCCATGTTCGACAGACTGGGGGTTAAGGATCTGGCCGAGGCGCGCGCCCTGCCTTGGACGAGCATCATCCAGTCTGAGACTGACGCCGGAGTGACCAGGGAAGTTTACCGTCCGAATGTAGACAACTATTATCTTCCCGACACTTATTTCCAGCTAAATATGGACGGTGTGCCGAGCGATGTACCTTTCATGGTTGGAGTAACTTCAGGCGACAATTTGCCGTTGAGAGAGCAATTGCCGACTTTTATGACTCAGCGTATTCCTTATTACAAATCCAATCAGTATGTCTATATATTCGACCGCGTCCCCGACGGATGGGCCGCGTTGGGCTTAACGAGTTTGCATGCTTTTGAGCTGCCTTATCTCTTCAAGTATCCACAAGGTTTTGTCGCCAACTATATCTTAGGCCTTGTATTGTCGTCTGACGGGACGAAACCGGTTATCGACGATCTGGACGGCGATGGAATCACCGGAACTGACGGTGATTCGGATGATGTTTGGACGTCTGTCGGATGGAATTCGCTTGATGACGAAATTATGGAAACGGTAATGACGTTATGGACTGACTTTGCTAAGACCGGCAATCCAAGTACGACGTCTTTTACCTGGCCTCTCTACGAAATAGATAATGAAGAATATGTGCGAATAGGACCCGAGAGTACAACCGTTAATTCGGGGTTGTCGGCCGCACTGCCGTAAAGCATCTCGGTGTGCCTTAAGCGTCTTCTTATCTCCGCACTGCTGCGCGCGGACACATTCTGCATTTTCGCGTGCTGGAGCTCGGACAACAATCAAGAAACGCCGGGTCTTCGGCAGCCGATGTCATTCGTCTGGATTTTCCGGCGACATCGTCAATACTCCGGCTTGAGTTATATGCTGTATCATAACGAACAGCTGCAAACCGGGGGGCGCGACTATACCTATCGTTATTGTAGGTTTGGCGTAGTCCAGTCGATCACTTTAGAATAGTCCAAATCAAAAGTGGTCCCGCTGGGATTGATAGCGACATCGCTGCTAGTACCTGTCCCTTTGAGAAATCGGTCGACGAACGTGTTGACACTGGTCACTTGCGATGCGGCGGCCAGGCAGTGTGTGTGACCTCCGGTAAAATCGTAGCCAATATGGTCTGCAACTCCCATGGCTTTGAAGATTTCCGCGGCGGCCATGGTTGATTTGTATCCGGATTCATCCCCCAACCACTCGTATCCCGGGTTTCCCAAGATAATCGTAGCTCGGGGAGCTATCATCGCGATTAGCTCATGATGATCGTGGGGCAGGCTGTAGGGGTCCAAAGTCTTCATGCTGGGCATGAACCAGGAGTAGTTCGTGTTGTCGATTTTTTCGATATTGGTACCCGTACGGGTCGTAAAGTCCTGAGAGGTTCTCCACGAGTTGATTCCGCCGCCCCCCGACTCCTGCACAATGGTGAGCGCTACGCGCTCATCCATCGCTCCCGCGAACAAGGACATTTTTCCAGCGTAGGAGCAGCCGTGCGTGGCGATCTTGGTCATGTCGATTTTCAGCTTATCTTTGACCTGTTCGAGACCGTCGATCAAACGGCTGACACCCCAAGACCAGGCCGTGTAGTTTCCAATCTTGCCCCACAATGATGGAAATACTTTGTAAAAGGGATCCGATGGGTTTTGCGTGCTGTTCATCGCATACGAGACGACGTCATTGGCCGAGAAAGTCAACTTAGTACAGCCCGATACAAGGGCTAGGTCCATGTTCATACCGATGACGACGCAACTGCCGCTTCCCGATACAGCCGACGTGAGGATGAGGGAGCCTGAACTCGATGTCACTTCAACGCTCAAGTTGTTGCCGGAAAGGGTGGCCGCAACAGTTGTCTGTGACGGTTCGGGTTTGGGTCCGATTTCGTATTTTTCAATATCCGCCTTGATTTCGTCTCTTCTGCATTTCCATTGCGCCTTGGTGGTGATGCGGTTCCCGTCATGCATGGCGAACGGATCGGGGAGTTCGGGGTTCTTCTCTAAAGCACCGCCGGACACCTGACAGTCCGCGCCGGTGTTTTCTGCGTAGCCACCGCTGACGACGGAACTGCCACCGGCGCCTCCATCACCACCAATGCCGCCAACGTTACTAATACCGCTGTCAATGCCGCCATCGATGACGCCGCTGTCGATGATGCCACCGGTGCCGTTGTCGATAACGCCTCCGACGCCGCTTCCGCCGCGGGTACCGCCAGTTGCGGCGCTTGTATTCGTACCGGCGTTTGCTCCGGTGCCGCCGAGCGCACCGCTATAAAAGCCGCCTGTACCGCCGGCGCCAAACTCGTAACCGTCCATGCCTCCGCTTATGCCGGTGATCCCCGCGGATGAGCCACCGGTACCGGATTGTTCCGGCGGTTGGTGGCTATTGTTCGAGCAAGCGGACGCGAACAAGCAGACTGTCAGTAGAGAACGAATCGTGCATTTTGATGCGATACTGTTCATGGTGCCCCGATTTTGAAAAGGCTCACGCTAATAGAGCCACCGAGCGCTTGGGTGGCGTAGTAAAAATCGCGAAGTGATATCCAAAAAAAGAATCCCGGCACTCTTTGGGATGAGGGCGGGGTCTATGGAGGTGAACGGGTTGCCGAGTATGCGGTAATGAAACTGCGTTGCTAACATTGATATATGTAGAGAAGATCGTCTAAAGGTCATCAATTGCCATCTCCTTCACGTTTTCCCGCCACTATCAGTACGACATCACCACCGTCGCCACGCTGCGCGCCGGGATATTGTCGAGCGTGGCGTAGTGCCCGGTTAACGTCACCGTTACTGCCTGCTGATCGGCCGTTCGGGAAGTGACATAGGCCTGCGCAAAAGTGACGTCGTTCGGAATTGCTATGACAACATCGTCGTGCTCGGCGATCGAACGATTGAGCATTACGACCACGATCTTGTCCTCGCCCTGGTAAGCCGTCGCGCTCAGCCCGGAGACGGCACTATCGGTGGCGGTGCGGACGCGCGTGTAGCCAGGACGAACAAACTTCGCGTACTGAGAAAACGCGTAGCCCCGTTTTAGAACCTGCCCCTTGATCGTGCCGAATGCCGCTTCGCCATCGCCGACGAACGAGTAGAAACGGCGGCCCCACCACCAGATAAAGGCGCTCCAGTTGATCTGCATCGAGCGATCCACGTATCGAATCACCTCGTCCAGGGTCTCATCCCACACGGCCTGGTTACTACCGTCACCCCAGATATTTGAGCCGCTTCCGTCGGCGTCGTGGATCAACCACTCCGTCATCCATATGCGCTTGCCCTTCTGTTCGGCCAGAGGATATGCGACAAACTTCCCCGCGGTCTCGGCGCCGTAGAGATGACCGCCGACGATGTCAAAGTTGTTCACAACGATAGAGTCATTGAGTGACGGATCTGTAAATCCGCGAGTGAACTGCAGCGACTCTGCGATCATCAGTTTGGGCCCGTTGATCGCAGCGGCATTTTCGCTGAGGAAAACTCGAAACTGCTCTCCCGTCCACTCGCAGCCGTCGTAGTCGGGACTCCAATCAGGCTCGTTCTGGATCGACACGACGTCGATGGTGACTCCTTGCGCGGCCATGTACTGCACGTAGCTGTTCAGGTGCACCGCATAGTTGTCGTAGTACTGAGCGAGAAGAGAGCCACCATCCTTGGTGCTGTTGTTGCTCTTCATGTTGGCGGGAGGAGACCAAGGCGAAGCGACGATTCGGACGTGCTCTCCGTACGACTTTGCCTCCGTGAGGTTGGCTACGGCATAGGACCACCGGTTGCTGTCCGGATCGATGATCGTGCGGAGGAGCGACAAACCGAGTTCCCCTTCACCCGTGCCTACGAACTTGTGGACTTCGTCGGTCGTCCACATGTCACTCGCACTGCCCCACATCGGGAGCGCGGCTCCAAATCCGTCGATGACCTGGTACTTGGTACCGGGGCTGACCGTAATGTCGGCGTCGAGCGTAGGTGGCGTACCGCCGTCGGTTCCACCGCTTCCGCCAGTATCACCCGCTCCGCCGCTCGTAGCGGTGCCGCCTGATGCAAGGTCACCACCGGTGCCAGGGACAGTGCCGCCGGTGCCGATAGTCTCACCGCTTATGCCTGCGCCGCCGCCGCCGGTGCCGCCTCGAGGAGCGATGCCTCCTGATGCAAGATCCACGCTGGTGTCGATGAAAAATCCGCCAGAGCCGGCGATTGGGTGGTCACTCGGCGTAGCTCCGGCTTCGGGTGAGCCGCCCGTTGCTCCGAGAACGCCGAGGCCGCCTCCATCGGTTGCGGGGAAAGTGGTTGGGTTCTGCTCATCCGACCCCGGTCCGCAACCCGGCAAGACCGCAAGTAAAAGCGCGGCGAGCCACCGTCCGAAGCGCGGAGGCGAAAGAATGTGTTGCTTCTCTAAGTGGCGATGGGCCTGCATTCTATCTTCCCGGAGTACGAATAAGACCAGCCTAACGTGTACGCGGGTAAGGTAGCAGGCGAATTGTTTCTCTCCGGCTCGCTAGATTTTTCCTGAAAGGGGGGAGAAGAAGCTTCCCCGGGTACGCGAAAATTACAGTCGGCAGGGGAGCAATGAGCCTGACGTAATCGGTGGCCTACCCACCGTCGCTTCTCCTTTTACATCAGAGCCATACAATTTTACCTTAACGTTGCAAAAACTCCATCGGCATAAACCGGCTTCGCTCGCGAAAAACAGCGCGAACTAAGGGCGTGCTCCTGAGCCATCCCCTCATTTTGGCAAGATTCAAATTCCCCTTGTTTTATAGAGTTTCGCAAACCTTTTTGTAGGGATTCCGGAGAAG
>JAFGIB010000273.1 GCA_016929805.1 Deltaproteobacteria bacterium
GATGGTACTTGCTGTACCTGACGAGCCGGCGCGAGGACGAAAGCCGGTTTTGCGGGATGAATTGGCCGCCGTCGTAGTCAAACAGCAACACCCCCCTGAACGGTTACGAAAATTGCAGGCGTCTTACGGGCGCTCGGGTTCAAGGTCCGTGCTCCGGCATGGGCCAAGCCGTTCGGTGGCGGATCCTTTTCAGGATGGACCGAGTTGCGGGCAAGCGTGGCTGCAATTCTTTTGGTCGCACTGACCCTAAACCCGAGCGCCCGTCAGCTCCCTCACGAACCGAAGAAAAACGAATGATATGTGATGAATCATCAGAGTAGCGCTATTTCGAGAAGCGAGCGACGCCGCAGATTGGATCGTCCCGCCCGAAAGACAAGCGGAGGAACCTATTAAGCACGCTTTAAGAGGTAAGCTTTATCGATATTCGTGTGCAAGAGACACGATCCGCTCGACCAGATCTAACCAAACGCTGGATCGGAGTAAAACACGGTTTTTTTTTCTGGGTTTGAGAAAAACACCTATCATCCCTGCACTAAAACCATTGTAAACAGGAGTGATGTTTGTGTATTGCACCAAGCGTCACGATTTCGTATCGCTCAATTCGTACTTGGCCTGGCCTGGTATTTGGATTATTGTCTCACCGTGATTTCGCTAAATATTACTCACAACACAGGGCGTCTACCCAGCGACTTATCTACGTGCTATCGAAGCGGGAAAGTAGCTAGAGGGTGGATAGGGATTACCATCGTACTCGCTGTCGCGTTGTCTTCATCGTACGGCTGCGAGGACTTCGACGCTCCCAAAAAGGACTCAGAGGCGGTTTCTTCGCGCGACGACAGCGGAACCGGTTCAAGTGCGTCCTCGGGTTCCAAGTCCGACGCGGGAGAGAAAACGGAGATGGATGCCTCGACCGAGGATGCGGAGTCTCCCCCGGAAGATAAAAAGGCACAATCGCTAAAACGTGATTTCGTGGTTGCGCAGTCCACCGAGGATTTCATCTTCATCCCCAATCCTGAAAACCACTGTGTCACGGTAATCGATGGAGAGTCGCTGATAAAAGGCGAAGCCGATGCGACCAAATGTCTCTCTTGTGTCAAGGGTCAATGTGTCGGAATTCGCCCGACTTATATGGCGGTTTATACAAAAAGAACCTCGATCGCTATCGTTATCGACAAGGGAACGCGAAACGCCGCCGTTATTCAAAAGTCGCCCGCGGCTGAAACCATCGATCAAATAGAGGTAACAAAGGGAGCGAATGCAATTCGCTTCGCCCCGGGAGGAAGCCACGCTGTCGCCTATTACGATCCGCAATACGTCGGTGACGCGGATGAAGTCGGCTCGTACCAAGAAATTACGGTTATCTCGCTCGAAAATATCGGTGAAAAAGATAAAAAAATCGCGTCGAATATGGTTGTCGGATTAAGACCGAGAGAGCTTTTTTTCAAGAGTAACGGGGAGCAAGCGTTTTTCGTTACGGACGACGGAATTTCGATAGTCGATTTTACAGCGATCGATAACGAAAAGAATTCATCCATAGCGGACACCTTCGATTACAAAGGTCATTTAGACCCGGCGGAGGCGAAGATCACGGTTTTCGGCGGGCGTTTTTTTGCAGGCTATAAACCGGGAAGCGACGAGCTATTCCTCTTGGACATCTACAACGCCCAGCAACGGCTCGAAACGCTCGAAAGCGTCTACTCACTCAAGATGGATGGGTTTTTCCGTAAAGGCAGCGAAGACGACGGTAACGGCGGCAGCGGCGGCAATGGAAGCAATGGCGATGAAGATGATGCGGGAAGAAAAACTCCGGACTACGACGTCGACAAAGATGAAATCGATCCGCGAACCGAGTTGCCGAAAGATGTCGTCCCGGGTATCGCCGATGTGGCGATGAATCCGTCCGAGTCCAGCGGATTCGCCATGGTGACAATACCGGACCCTGGTCTTGTAATAAAAATAGACATCCCGAATGCCTTCACGACATCTGATGTGCTCGATGAGGTCGAATTCTACCTGGTAAATGAAAAATACGAAAGGGTCGTGGTCTCAAGTGACGGGGAAAAGGCACTAGCGTTCAACCAGGCGGACAAAAGCCTTCGAGCTGTTTTGTTAGATTTAACCGGCGACTCACCGCCCGCTGTCACCGAAGAAGAGTGGGTCGATTGGGCTTTTACCCACATCAAATATATTAATCTCTCTTATCCGATCAGCAGGGCGGAAGCGATTAATACGGCTAAAGCGATGGTTGCTTTCCACGAGCCGGCGAGCACCTTACGTTCAATCGCCAAAGGATATGGATATACCATTATCAATCTCGATAAAAAAGTTGGTCGATTCAAGGAAACGCCTTCGCCCATAACGTCATACGTGACCTATAGAAACGCGTTTTTCGCGCAAGCGGACAACGATGAAATCTTGAATCATCAGGTTTATAGAACCGGGCTTCAAGATCTCCTGTCAAGCTCGATCGAGCTTAAAGCCAAACCGAACGCGATCGGCGTTATGGCCGGAGATAAGGTCGAGAGCATTTTCATTAGTCACGAGCACCCCGACGGTCATATTATTCTTATCAATGACGAAGGTAAGCCCGTGACCAAACCATTCGTAGGTTTCCAGATCATCAATCGCGTTCAGGAGTTTTAGGAGTAAGGTATGCGGCCACTATCCTCGGCTCAAAATTCACATCGATACAGCCCTTTTTCGCTAGTCGCGAAGGTTTTTCGCTCGTATTATAGAAACACGGTCTACCTCTTGCTTCTCCTCGGTTTTATTCTTTCCGGTTGTGATTCGAACAACGACGACGAGAATAAGGAGCCGGAAGTGGTCGAGCTTTTGGGCCAATCGGCGGTTGTCGGCGAGTACTTACTATTGGTCGACAAAAAAGAGGATCGCGTTTTCTCTCTCGACGTTTCGCTGAAAGAAGAAAAGCTGGCGTCGAGCGTGAAAACCGCGGCGATCACGCCGAACCCGTTTTGGATAGAAGCGCGCGAGGGAGGGGAGTCCGAAGCGCTCGTACTCTCTGCGGGGAGACGAGGCGTTTCCCAACCCACGGTACTCTCGGCGCTAACGGTTGGTAAGAAACTCGAAATTAGAGAGTATGAGGTTGGTGCGCCGTTCGACACCATCCTTCAATCCGATGATGGTCGCTATGCCCTGTTGTATTTCAGTCAGGGATCGGATGATGTGCTGTATAGTCTCAATGAAATCGCCGTTGTGGATCTCGAAAATCCGGGAACTGATCCGAATGAAAAAGAAGAAGACGAGGAGCAAGACGCGGAGGATATCGGAGTGGTGCGCCGAACCGTCGACACCTCAAACGGAGTAATCTCGCGTATCGACATCTCTCCGTCTATGAAGATCGGGCAACAGAAAAGAACAGTCGCGGTCGTACTATCGGAATCGCGCGTAACGATCGTCGATCTGGTTAAGGCCACACGAACAAATACCAACGTAAGACTCGGAGGAGCGGCCGATGGACCGGCCATACAACCGGAGCAGGTTGAATTCAATGCCTCCGAGCGGGAGATCTATGTACGCGCGGCCAATTCGAACGACATTTTTGTCCTGAGCCTACAACCGGCAGGGAAAGACTACGTTACGGACGCATCGCAAATACCGGTTGGAGTTGAGCCAACTGATATGAAGCTTTACGACTCTTCGAAATTGCTGGTGGTATCTAAAGGCAGTCACGATGTTCATCTCATCAATCGCTCGTCGGAAAGCGATGGAGACGACTCTGAAGTGGATAGCGTAAACCAAGAGGTGAGTATCGATTTGAATCATGAAGCCGAAAAAATTGCGTTATTTCAGATCGTAATGAAAGACAAATCGAAAAAGCACGTCGCTTTGCTTTATCAGGAAGGTTCTTCAGTTGTGACGTTTCTCGATCTAGTAGACGCCGAGATTTATAAAGAGCAAAACCTCGATACCGTCAGGCTTCAGGAACCCGTTCTAGACGTAGAGGTGTTCGATGACGACGATCTCGCGTTTGTAACCCATCACAGCTCTCGGGTGGATATTATAGACATGGTCACCCGTGATGTTCGTTCGATACGAATCGACAACAGCCTCCAAGAGGCGGTATTTGACACCCAATATGCCAGGTTCTGGATGGCTCCCCCGAATCAACCCTTTATTAGCTATGTCGATCTGAACACCGGCATCAGCAGCCCTGACGCGGTTCTTCTAGATGATCCAATCGTGCAATTCGTCGTGGCCAACGAAGCGGAGAAAGTGGTCGCAGTGCACGAGCATATTGTCTGTGATACGGATGACAAAGAAGACGATAAAAACGAACGGGATAGCGACAAAGACGATGACGAAGAAAATGAAGAGGAGTGTCGCGACTACCCAATCTCGATATCGATTCTTGATTACGACGACCCCAGTAGGAAAACACTCGTTTCGTTTTCGGATTTCTTCCTAAAATAAGGCTTTTGCACGGTAGAAAATCCGTTGTAGCGAATCGCCTAGCGCGCTAAGGGCTCGCGCAAGAATAATTCTACGTTTTTTCGCCCAGATTGGGATGGAGTGTCATATTACCGATTGAGCGAAACCGCAGGAATATTAGTGATATTTTGAGGATTTCGCGATTGAGGAAATGTGACAATCCGCCCAAAATGGGATGAAAAAAGTGAAGTTGTTTTCGCGCTAGCCCTAAGCTAGAGTTTCGCTATTTTTCGTAGCGAGGCTGAGGATAATGGGCGCGTAATAAGGAACATCGGCGATTTTTCGCGGAGGCGTCGTTCGACCTACGTCGAGCAAAAAAACCGATGATGTGACGCGGCTACACGCTAATTATAACGGGCCGCAGTAAAAAACGGCGAAACTCTAGCCTAAGCTGCGGTCCCCGAAAAGCTCCGCGCGCCCTTATTTTATCGCTTTTTTCGCGTTTCCGCTCGACGTTTTTTGCAACGTTACAGTTCACACGCCTGCAGGCAAACCTTGGTTCCAACTCCGGGATCGAGACACTGAGCTTTTTCAAGCCCCGCTTTTACACAATCGTCGTTGGTATTACACAGGGGAGGGGTCGAGCTCGCATCGACGCAGACGTCGTTGTTGGTTCCTCGTAGAGACATCTGCATACAGGAAAACGGTTCGGGACAAGAGCCGCTTGTAGATGTACCGACACTCTCTCCTCCGCTTCCTGCTGTCGCGAAGGGAGCAGATGAAGCCGAACCGCAAAAGCAATCAGAATAGGTGCGGTTTTTAAGACAATACAATACTCCATTCAGTTTTCCGTCGCATTCGCACGCAAAATCTTTACCTAAACTACTGCACGATTGGCCAGGCTCTGGAGCCTGGTATTCACAATCCGAGTAGGTACCGTCCGGGCGACAATATCGATATCCAGGATTACCCGAATGGTCCGTACAAGGCTCCTCGTCACCGATCTCGTCACAATCGCCGACCTTTTCGGTCGAATCTTTATCACAACAAAAGGCCGATAATGCGATACATACCTGTAGTAACGCCACACAACCCCGTCGCGCGGACCAAATAAAAAATTCGTTCATCATCTTTTCCCGTCGATTCGTTTTGTGATTAGTGTTTTTTGCAAGGTCCCATTCTCACGGGAATCAGCGCATGTTTCAAGTCTTTATTAATGAAGAAATTGTAGTACTATCGTGCACTCATTAGAGAGCAAAGATGCGGTGGAAGACCCGACTTCTTGCGCATAAATGCAGAACGAAGGAGCACCGAAAACATTTGGAGAGACTTCATGAAATCTTTGGTCGTGACCTTTGGTGTCATTGTTATCATATTTTTTTCGGGCTGCGATAATTCGGACAAAAACAACGATGAGTCCGACACCAATTGTACCCGCGGCGAGGTGAAGAAGTGTAGATGTCCGGACGGAACGTATAGTACCAAGGTCTGTATTACGGAGGATAAGTACACCGACTGTGAATGCGATGAAACGGTCGTCTGCAATGATCCGGGTGAACTATTCGAGTGTGATTGTCCTAACGGTGGAAAAGGCGTTCAGGTTTGCTTGGCAAACGGTAAGCGCGGCGCCTGTAATTGTCCCGATTCGGGTAGATGCTGTCATGACCTCGGTACGTGTATTCCAAAAGATATCGTCGTGGAATCGACCTCGAAATCAATGGCCGAGGGTCTAGGCGAGGACACGTGTGGATCGAATAGCGGCCTACTTTGCGTCCCGGACGACTTGGCGGCGGGTAATATCCCTGAATTTTGTAAGTCCGTGCTCGAAATGGAGGGGCGTTGCCTGCCGGATTGTCTACCCGAGGTAGCGGAAATGACCACGCCTTTGCCGCAGAGTAGCTGCCCCGAGTATTTCGTTTGCGTTCCCTGCTATGACCCTTTTACAGGCGCTATGACCGACGCCTGTCTGACTGTTAACGACACACCACGTTCAGTGGGAAAATCCTTTGATTCGTGTTGTGAAAGCAACGGATACTGCGTTCCCGTCGATCTGCTGGATCTAACGGAGGACCAGCTTGCAGCGCTAGGTAAAGATTCTTGTGATCCGGACCAGAACCTAATGTGCGTGCCTAAAGTTTTTATCGAAGACCCCGACTTTGTTCCCGATCCCTGTACCTCGATCGCGAACAGCGAGGGACGCTGTCTTCCCGAATGCCTTCCGAGCATCACAGAGTTGCCCGTATCACTGCCTCAAGATGTCTGTCCGGATAGCTTTGTGTGCGCTCCGTGCTTTGACCCGTTTACCGGAGAGTTGACGGATGCTTGCACATTGACGGGAGATCCCGGACCGGCGGAAGAGCCCGTATCTTTCGCTGCCTGTTGTGAGGGTCTTGGGTATTGCGTTCCGAGGCAAATTCTGACGGAAGATCAATCCTCGATGCTGAACCAAGATAGTTGCGAAAAAGACAAGGAGCTGCTGTGTGTTCCCAGCATTTTTACCGATGCGGACGGATATCAGCCAAAAACGTGTATTTCCCTCAACCGCAATGAAGGACGCTGTCTTCCCGACTGTCTTCCCGAGGTGGTCGATTCACCGACTCCATTGCCTCAGGATATCTGTCCCGAACATTTTGTCTGCGCTCCTTGTTATGATCCGGCGACGATGAATTTAACCGATGCCTGCACCATAGACACCGATACCCCGCAAAGAAATCCTCTAGGCTACGATACCTGCTGCTACGGGCTTGGCTCGTGTATTCCGATGCGACAGATTCCAGAAGATCAACATATCTGTCTGGACGAAGATGTTTGCACCTCGAATGCAGACTTATTATGCGTACCGAACGAAATGATCGACTTTGAGAACTACACGCCCGATTTCTGCACGTCGATTTATGATCAAGACGGGTATTGCGTTCCAAAATGCTCTCCTGACGCGAAAAAGCTCGCCTTTTCTCAGGACGTTTGTCGGGATGATTTTGTTTGTGTACCTTACGCGAATCCGTCTTCAGGCGCTGAAAACGAGTGTAACTTCAACTTCCCCGACAATAAGAAATGGGGAGATCAACTTGAGTTTCCTAAATGCTGCGAGGCGGGAGCAAAGTCGTACGGCACCTGTATACCGAGATCCCTTATGCCGGAAGACATAGACAATGATCTGATTAGTAAGCTTCCGAGAGATACATGTCCGTCGGATAAAAACTATGTCTGTGTACCAGACTCGATGGCGGAAGAGCCGGACAATATTACCTTTAAGAAATGTGCATCTAACGGCGTTCCTATCGACATCGTCGCTCTGGTTGATCTGATGAACCTCGCTCTCACGTTTCTCGGACAACAGCCCATTGAAAATCTCGAGGAGCTGCTCGAAATGGCCGGGTTAACCACGACCGCAATTCCCGAATCCGGAATCTGTATTTCTAATTGTCTATTGATAGAACAAGAAGATCTCGATACCGAAAGCCTGGATCAGGATATCTGCGACGACAATGAGCTATGCGTACCCTGCTCGATTATGGATCTAGAAATTCCGGGTTCGTGCGACTGAGCCCTAGAATCCGGGCCGGATTACTACGCCTTAACGTTGCAAAAAAACCGTCGGTGTAAACCGCTCCGCCTCCTTATTTCATCGCGATTTTTGCGTTTCCGCTCGACGTTTTTTGCAGCGTTACGGCAAAGCGTTTTCCTATTGAGTAGATCTACTGCGGCGCAAGCGTGCCGGACGTTCTTGGGTGGGCGTCGTCGGTACGTTTCTTAAAAGGTGACGTACCAGACATGTCATTTCGAACGACGCGAGTAACCTTAAAATGGACATCTCTCGTCGTTTCTCGCGCCTCGAAATGACAACTCACGACGCTTCGCCGCCGCTTTATTAAAAGATACCGCTCGCCGTTTCGCGATAGCGCGAAACCCCCGCTATTCGAGAAGGAAATCCCACCTCAGGTTCGCCAAGATCCTGTCGTTGGAATCCATCCCGTAAATCAGACTGAATTCGTCATTAGGCTGAAAGGTCGCGTATCCAACCGCCGCTTTTAACCCTTCCGTTAGCTCATACCCAAGCTCGGCCTTCGCCATCCAGCCGGTATAACGCCAAATGCCGAAAAGAATCGCGCGGATATCCAGGCTCAACCGCTCCTGTAAAAACGTCTGTTGCCACACCAAGGCGAATTGCGGTTGCTCCACGGGGAATTGAAGCCCTATTGAGCTATCGCTGTCCGCGTCGTGTTCCGGACTATCAATTACATAGTGTTGCTCGTATTCGAAGATCAAATTCGCGTCTTTGACGATGTTTTGATATTGAAAACCGAACATACTCACCAGTTGATGGTATTTGGCGATATCCACATTAAAACCTTCGATACTGGTATCGGTCGTGTTGAACGCCCTGTTGATGTCAAACGCGAGCTCCCACTTAAGAACCACATCCTCAACCGGAACCGACCCCGAGTGTGCCAACATGGTGTAGCGCGGATGCCATAGCTCGATATCCACCACGTCGTTTGCTATGAATTCCGACACCGGCGTCTGGGGATTCACGCCTCGCCGTTCTAAGATCGAAGCGGCGTAAAACGAGAGGTCGAATCCATGCCCCGCATAGCTCCACCGCCCCAGAACTTGAGACGCCTGATTGACCCATCTACCCGGAATGTCTTTGTATCGCAGCGTTTTCGAATACCGTACCGCCTCGATTCTAGGGTCTTCGAGCAGCAGCGCGCGAAGCGGGCTGAACGCCGCCATGGGCGGCGGGGTCAATCCGAAGTAGGATTCGTGAATGACCATCGCTTCCAAACGGTGGTCGCCCAAGTAAAAGCCCAACTTCGTCGCTAAGGTCGCCATTCGCCTGTCGACTAAATCGACTAAAAAGTGCTCGCGAAAATCCTGAGGATTGACCACGTCTATCGGACTGAGAACCATACCCTCTCCCCAGGCGACGATTTGACGGCCGAAGGTCAATTCAACAACATCGTAGGTAAGAGTAAGACTGGTTTCCCTTCCGATGATCTGGTATTCGTAGGCGTCCAATACCGCGTCGTCATAGGAATCACGTTGATGAAGATACGCGAAATCGTATTCCAGATGCACGCCGGCAACGAGACGCAACTCGAGCGAATCGGCATCGATATCGAATCTCTTTTTGTAGCGTAAGTCACTATCTAAATTCTGCCGCAGCTTCGCCCAGGGATTGTCTTTAAGACGTTCAGACCACCATTCAGCTTGGCTGCGCACGAAACTGTCAAGGGTCAAGCTCCCGGCCGACGCGACCGCTGGAGCACTCTCTCCCGCGCTCGAGTCCTCTTCTCCGAACCCAACGCTATCCGAGTCGCTCTCTCCAAATCCAATCGTATCCTCGCTCGAGACCTGCGATTCAGCCGTTTCTGCTTTAGGCGGCTCAGACTCGGTCGAGGTCGACTCCGCGGTAACCGCGTCACCCGCTCGGCTCGGAGAGTCCGCGGGCGCCTGCTCCTGATCCGCGAGAGGCGGTTCCGGCGCGGATTCGGTTATCGCCTCTTGTTCCGCCTCGACGGCTATGTCTTCCTTATTACTCTTCCGGTCGTCGGTTGGCTGATCCACCTGCGCCTGAGCCGTCGAAACCTGAAGGATAAGCAACGCGACATAAATGTTGACCGTTCGAAGTTTGAAATTTTCAAGATAGCTAGAGCAAACCATTTTCGACCAGAAAGAGACCGCGAAGTTTGTTCACCCCGATTCGCCGGGCTCGCGAATCAAAGAGGTTATCGATATCGATACGACCGATATTCAAATGTTCCGTTAGAACGTCCAACGGACTCTACCACATAAGTGCTCGAAAAAGGCCCGCTTTCTTGATTGCGGCGAGGAAAATCGCCAACTTCTTGCGATACCACAACCGGATAGCGCGCAACACCGACGCTATTGCCAAACTAACCTTGTCGCCTAAGCGCTTTTTCTTTTTTTAAGAAGCGTTGAAACGCACGCGAAACGGGGCGTTGGAACGATATCCTCGAGATGCGAAACGGCGTTTGGAAACCAACACCGACTAACCGTTCAGCGCTTTTAAAATCAAGATACGATCTGCCCCCTCATCCAACTGCCTCCATCGGGATCCATGAGTATTTCCCCCACTTGGGCTGGATGAGCGATTCGAAGCGTCTGGCTCAAACCATTACAAAAAAGTCCCACGGGCGGCAGTTCCATTCGACCGAGAAAATACGAAACCCGCTCGGCCGAAAAATCAAAAGGATAGTCGATAGTCCGTTTCGGGCCCACTTTTGGACAAAAGGCCAGGTCTAGCTTTACGACCCTAGAAACCTGAGCCTTGAGTTCGTCGTTATCCGTGTGCGTTTCGAGCCACGTATCGACCACCCGGCTTATTACTGAAAAACAACGGCTCTCTTGGGCAAGCATCAATAGATAAAGCGCACTGCGGTTTTCGTAGACCACCATTTTGTCATTCATATCGAACCGCGGCATCTCGCTCTTGAACTCATCCACGAGGGCGCCAAGCAGTGCTCTCAACAAGGGGCTTACGGGAACGCTTCCCTCGAGCGCGAGAAAACGAGCGGTTAGCGGAATAACGTTCCCGCGAATAAGAACGATATACGAGGTGATAAGGAAATACCCTTCTATCCCTTCTTGCCGACAAAAAGTGATGCATCTCACTACGTACTCGCCTTTTGCTTTGCCGTAACCGGCTACCGGTATCGTCTCGATTTCGAGCTCTTTGCGACGGCTATAGAACTCGGTGCCTGGTAGCAATATGTAACCGAAGATATTGATATTCGGAAACAGCGCCTCCAACCTGTCTAGATTAGCCTCGAAGTCAGTTAGGTTGTCGCCCGGCAGACCCCATATCAGCTCGGCCGCGATGGGAACGCCGGCTTCCGCCATGATTTTAGCCACCGATTCGACTTGGCTGGTCTTCATATTCTTGCGGTGGCTAAGTTCGAGCGCTAACGGCGTCATCGTCTGCAAGGCCAAGTTGTAGTGATGGATCATTCCTGAACGAAACAAGAGCATCACGATTTCTTGAGTCCGGCGGTTGTGGTGTTTACTCCACGAAGTGGCGAAGTTGTTGGGCCTGCCGGTCCGTTTCCTTAGGTCTATCAGAATCCTCGCCTTTTCAAGATCTTGCTTGAAAGCCCCGAAGTTAGAGTCGCAAAACCAGATGTCCTCGACCCCTCCTTGCGCCAGTCTCTCGAGATCATCTCGGATTCGCTCGGGCGAAAAGTGGTAAACCTTTGTTCCCGTTGCTCCAGTGCCCCATTCGCAATAGGCGCATCGATGCGGGCAACCGCGGCTCGTTTCATACCCAACCGCCTTATAGCGCGGGTTACCGCCGGCGTCGCGAAGCTCGACAATATCTAACGCTGAAGGCAGATCGTCCAAACGCGTGTGACGCGCGCGTGGCGGCGTCCTATGGACCTCTGCGTCTGATCCCAGGAAGGCCAATCCCGCCACACCATACCAAGACTCTCGATTCTCACAATCGAGAAGCTCTTGGAATGTTTGCTCTCCCTCGCCCACCGCGACCACGTCGATACAGTCGCCGCTCAAAAACTCATCCGCGAGCTGAACGTGCGGACCTCCCCCAACGACGAGCAGCCCGGGACAAGAGGAGCGAAGACTCTTAATAAGGGCGAGAAATTCCGCGGTATTCCAAGAATAGAAACTAAAACCCACTACGGGTTGTAGCCCCTCGGCGAATGCCTTGCGAGCGGTATAAACAAACCGAGCGTTCCAGCTCGCCTCAAACCACTCCGCGATATCCTCAGACTGAAAAAAGTGAACCAATTCGATGGAGGTTCGTTCCGCCGTGCTCCCATACTTAGCGAAATACGCGGCCAAACCTCCGGTTGTCATAGGCACCGCTTCAAAGCGCTCGGAATCCAAGCTAAACAACCAAACGGGACGCTGCATATAAAGTCCTCGAAAACGCGTTATCAGTGCTACTTGGTGAATACGAAGCGTTGAATCGTTCTTATTGCTTTCGTACGAATGTACGCTTTGGCTGTTTGCGGTCGGTTCGTCATCCTGAACGGCGCATCGAAAAACGGCATAGTAGGCTCGCGTCGGTAAATACCTTACAAAAAACCGCTCGTTCAGCCTCTCTTACCGTAGTCGATCGATCCAGCGTTTCGACGGTTTCGCGGCTGAACGCTACCGCCGATAGCGCCTAAGCCAATCGCTAACCAGCAAAAAAACCCAGCCAATAATACCATCCCAACTAGAAAATGGCTGAAGCCGATCTGAAAGAGTCCAATAGCTAAAGCCACGATAACGAAGGGAACGATCACGAGGAGAAACTTCCGTTTTCTAGCGGATCGTTGCGCTGCCAAGGCGGCCGCTTGCTCCTGCTCTTTTCTTTCCCTTCGTTGCTCTCGTCTATTCGTCCGCATTTCTTATCCAAACGGCGTGAGCATAGCCAGGGAATGCGCGTTCTTTCAAGTCGATATAAAGGCTATTCAGCAGGTAGGTTGCAAAGCCGCCGACCTCGACACAAGCGGTTTCACCGCGTTTTACTCGGTAAAAAGTACGTAAAAATCGCCTTCAAGGCGAATTCGTTTGAATTCGGCCGGTTCCAAATACACTTGGACAAAAACCGGTCTCCTCGCTGCCCAAACCTAATTTTATTCGTCAAAACGAAGTAAAATCTTTGTTGCCATAAAGGCTCGAAGAGATTAAAAAAGCACAAACGATTTCTTTGTAACTCGGTCACGGGGCGGAGCGAAAACCGTTCGACATTTAGGAAAAAAACATGGTTATTTTTTTATAACCAAACTTCGTCAATAACTTCAGTTCCCGTGATCATCCGTTGTTTCTTACGATACGAAAAGGCAAAAAGTGCTCAGAATAAACCCCTTCGCAGCCCTCCGACCGCTCCCGCAATTCAGCGCTCACGTAGCCTCTGTTCCTTTCGATGTTTTAAGCGCAGCAGAGGCTCGCGCCATAGCAGCGAGTAACGAGCTCAGCTTTTTGCGCGTTACGCGAGCTGAGATCGATCTTCCGCCGGATACCGATCCACATAGCGATAGCGTCTATGAGCGGGCGCTCATTAATTTTAGAGAGCTTCAGAAAAAAGGCGTATTCGTCCAAGATGACAAGCCCGGCATTTACATCTACCGCTTGCGCGTCGTCTTACTCGGTAGAGAGGTTGAGCAAACCGGCGTCGTTTGTTGTTGCCATATAGACGACTACAACAACGGGCTGATAAAAAAGCACGAAAAGACGCGTCAGGATAAGGAAGAGGACCGCACGCGCCACATCATAACGATCAACGCCAACGCGGGCCCGGTCTTTCTTTTATATAAAAATCAAAACCAAATCGAAGCGTTGGTGCAAGCGGAGATAGAAAAAGAGCCGCTCTATGACTTCACCGCGGTTGACGGTGTGCGCCATACGATTTGGCGAACGGAAGACCCGGATTTATATGTCCAAGCGTTTGCGCGATTGGATGACGCGTATATCGCGGATGGACACCATCGGTCCGCCTCTGCGGCTCGCGCGGCCGCCTATTTTCGCGAAAACAACGCGAATCACACCGGCGCCGAGCAGTACAACTGGTTTTTGACGGTCCTCTTCCCGGCCGATCAGCTTTCCGTCCTACCCTACCATCGAGTCGTAAAAGACCTAAACGGGACGAAACCCGACCAACTGCTCAGAAAGCTGAAGGAAATCGGCACGGTCGAAAAAGCCGGCAAACCGGAACCCGACGAGGCCGGTTCGTTTGGAATGTATTTCGAGAACAGATGGTTTCGATTGACCTTACCTAAAGAGTCGATCATCAACCATCATCCGGTAAACTCGTTGGACTATGTTCTGCTTTATGATCGGATTTTAAACCCGGTTTTGGGAATCGGAGAGATTCGGACCGATCAACGGATCGATTTCGTAGGGGGTATTCGAGGCACGAAAGAGCTGGAAAAGCGAGTAGATTCGGGCGAATGCGCGGTGGCTTTCGCCATGCGGGCCGCCACGATCAACCAGCTTTTGTCTGTTGCGGACGCGGGGATGATCATGCCGCCGAAATCCACCTGGTTTGAGCCCAAGCTGCGGTCGGGATTGTTAATCCATACTTTAGATTAACAACCGATTTCCCGGCTCCCCTGTTTTTATTGGGAGATAGTAATTTTAACTGCTTCGCGTTGTTTACCTTAACGGTGCAAAAACTCCGTCGGCGTAAACCGCTTTCGCTCGCGTAAAATAGCGCGAACTAAGGGCGTGCTCGCTTTTTTTGTACCTCACTTAGGGTGACCAAAGCTCGGGTCCAAAAAGAGTTCCGCGCGCCTTTATTTCATCGCTTTTTCGCGTTTCCGCTCGAGGTTTTTGCAACGTTAAGGTTTATCTAGCGTGTCGAGGTAATGCTCCGAGGGATTCGATCGCTATTCGGGCATCATTCGCTCCCGCGTGCTTTATTCTGTGTCAATCTCGTGTGCCAGCGAGGCCGCGGTATGACATAAATGTCGTAATTCCTCTTTGTTGCCCATACGAACTCTCATGACAGCTTTTTTTATAACCAAAATACGACTAGAATTGTCGGCGGAATAAATCTTGCTAGGGCAAAGGGTTATGAACAAACCATTATTTATAATAGAAATTGCAGCAGCGTTGCTTATCTTCGGCTGCTCAACGGGTGATAATAGCGAGGCGGGAGATATGACCCACGCAAATGGGACGCCCGTCGCTACAGGCGGATACGCCACGGGGCCCACCGCGGGTATGGAAGGTCAAGCTGGGCGGAAGGATGATGCTCCCGGGGAAATGATGGACGGAGGGGTTCAGACATTACCTCCGGAAAAGGAAAAGCTCGTCGATTTCGAACAACCGCAAGCCGGCAAGCGTTTTGTCTTTGTAGTAAATCCCGAGACCGACAGCGTCTTCATAATCGACTCCAAGAATTTCGCCGTTAAAACCGCTCATCCCCCCGGTGACAAACCGACCTTCTTAAAAACGGTCGAGTCACCGACAGACGAAGCCGATATCGCGATAGTGCTGAACGCCCCGTTGGTAGCAAAAGACGAGGAAAACAACGCAGCCGTTATTCGAGCCAAAGCAGACGAAGAGCCAACCGCTAACGCTCTGCGTGTAGTAAAGAATTCAAACGTGATCGCGGTTTCCCCCGACGGGCGCCATGCCGTGGTCTACTATAACTCGAACTACTCGAGCGCCAGCGATAGCTCGGGACGTTATCAGGATGTGACGGTGATCTCGCTTTCAAAGGAGTCGGATCAATCGTTCAACATAACAGTCGGCTTCCGTCCGAGCGCGGTCTATTTTACAAGCGACGGGACCAAGGGATTCGTGGTTACGGAAGACGGGGTATCGATTCTAGACTTCGCGGAGATCGAACGCTCCGGAGCGGGCGTCGCAGAAACGGTTTCGTTAGGTTATACGCTGAGCGAGCGTCCCTCTGACGTCTCGATCACGGCGGATGGCCGGTACGCGCTCGCTCGCTTGCAGAATGACGCGGCTGTTTATCTTGTCGATTTAGAAACCAGATCTATCAAAGCGCTCAATTTGGTTTTGAAGGAAATCATAAACCGCGATTCCGACGCTGATGATGACGACGCCGGCGTTGATCCTCGAGTTTCGCAAGGCCAGATAACGGATCTCGATCTAGCCGCGTCGGGCGATTACGCCGTGGCCGTTTTAAGAGATACCAGCGAGGTTCTGAAGATCCCGGTCCCGCAGGCCTTCGACGACCCGTCGCAAATCAACGCGACGAAAATCGATGGCGTGGTCATCGGTTTAAGCGAGCTGGCCCCGGACGGGCGCCACGCGCTTTTATATACCACTGTCGTTCCAGACGAGCGCGTCACCGTGCTTGACCTGGAAGGAGAAACGAAACCGCAAACCGTTAGACTGCAGAAGTCGATTGAAACGGTGGCGATAGCGCCGGACAGCAAAAACGCGTTGCTTATTCATACCAAGCAGGAGGGCTGGCGCGAGGATCCGGCGATCGACGAAAACACACGCATCGACCGCTCGTACGGCTATAGCATTCTCAGATTGGCCGATGGTTTTCCCAAGCTGCAAGTCACCGATACGCAACTCGGGCCTTTTGTAATCACGCCCGAATACCTCTTTATTCTTTTCCGCGACGACGCTCTTTCGATCAAGGAAGTTCAGCGCGTATCGCTGGTTAGCTTGCAAGTTGACACGATCGGTCTGAAACGGCCTCCTTATTCAATAGGTAGTATTTCACAATTTGAAAGGGTTTTTATCGCTCAAGAACAGGCGGGCGGTTTAATCACCCTGATGGATTGGAAAGGCGACCTAAGAGAAGATATATCAGGCTTTGACCGAAATCCGAAAATCGAACGTGGGAGCGAAAAATGAGTGCGAGATGCTTTATTAGTTCGGTATTATTTTTCTTAATTCTCTTGGCTTACGGTTGTGGGGAGCGCGACGATTTAGCGATACCCGTAGATTTGATGCAGCCTCTCGCGCTCGGGCCAAAGGTGGTGTTTATCGACAAGAGTCTTTATAAGGCCTATCTACTTGACGTTACCAAAAAAGAAATCGAGCCGAAGGTCACCGCGGCCGACCTACCCCCTCGGCCGCTCCTAGTGCAAAAACGCAATCAAGTTGACGAGCTGTTGATCTTGTGCGCGGGCCAACAGGATACCGAAGGAAAAGAGGAGAAGCCCGCCGCTTTGGCCGTATTAAAAAGCGACGGTGGCGTGAGGAAATACGAGATAGAACGCGGTTTTAACTCGCTGATCCAGTCGCAAGACGGCCGATACGTATTTTTATCTGTCCAAGGGCAAACCGAAGATGATCCGACGGCGACCAACACCATCGTCTTACCGCAAAATGTCATGTTTATCGATCTGGAAAAAAAGCCGTCTGACGAAAGCGCGCGCTTTTCTCTGTTATTGGGAAATTCAATTAGCAACGTACCCACCGGAGTCTCTTTTTCTCCCGAAATGTCCGTCGCGGGAAAATCCCGGCGCCTTGCGCTTATCCAATCGACCGACATCGTCTGGCTGGTTGACCTGAGCACGCCGGACAGCCCTCCGATCTTCATTCAGCCGAATGTCGGCCAGCAGTTCAGCTTCGAACAAGCTTTGTTTGATGAGAAAAAGAAACGGCTTTTCCTTCGCGGAAGCAATACCGATACGATTAATATCTTGGACTTCGCGGAGGATACCGACGCGTCGTCTGCCACGGACATGCTTCCCTTGCCTGTTCTCAGAGATCCGCGTTTGGTCGCCCAGGGGCCGTCGGACATGGCGTTGTACACCGTCGGTGACCGGACCTATCTTCTCGTGGTCTCTAATGGAAGCAACGTGGCGACCATCATCGATACCGATTCGAGCACCGTGGCTACGGTAGCTTTGCCGGTTGTCGCGAATCGAATCTTGATGTTCTCCTCGACCGCGGCCTCCGAAAGCGAAGCGCCGTCTGCTCAAGCGTTGCTCTACAATCATGGCGGCCAGTACAATGTCGTAACCTTTATCGACCTCGCGAACATCGATCTCGAGGGAACGGAGAGACTCAAAGCGGAAAGCGTCGAATCCGTTTACTTTGACACGTACTTCGATCAACTCTCGGTTGTGCCGAATGGCAATATAGTCGTGCTGATAAATACAAACGGAAAGCAGGTCTCGCTTCTCGATCTGGCCGAGCGCAATGTTTTTCCGATCAAAACCCCGTCTCAAATGAAAGTCATAGCCGATTCGAGAGTCAACAAGCTGTGGTTCGAACCGCGAACAAACGATCAGAATAACGACCGATTGGTCTATCTCGATCTGGAGACATTCTCGAGCGAGGATGTCCGGCTCGATAGTCAAATCGAACACGCGCTTCTCGTCGGAACAGAGGCGGAAGCGCAAATCGCAATCGTTCATCCCAGCAGCATTGGATACGTAACGGTTCTCGACGCCAAGTCTCCCAGCCGAAAAAGCGCTGTCTCGGTTGAGGGGTTCTTTATCTCCCACGTTCTGGATCGAGGTGAACCATGATCAGCAACATGACGCAGCTATCCTACTATTTGACGGCAATACTACTGATTGTTCCGAGTGCCGCTGCGGGCCAAAACGACCAGAGCGCGGAAAAATCTGAACAGGAAGAAAATAAAAGGGAGGAGGACCTAGTCGGGGATACGCGGCAAACGAAACCGGAGCGAGAAGAGACGGAACAGAAAGCGAGTTCCGAAGAGCAAGCCGAAACCGCGGCAGTAAAAGACCTGGAGGTAAACACGAATAGAGCGGAAATCGAATCCAGACCGCAAACGCAGATCCAAGAGAATAATACGCAAACAAAACAATTTGAGTTACAGAATCAAAGCGACCGGCGCGTGGATGGGTCAACCGAGCCCGACCCCGACAGCGGAAACACTGATCCGCTCATCGCTTTAGGCTTGGAAATCGATACGATTTGGAATACCGACCCCGGGTTTGATCTATTTTCGGAAGATGACGTATCGACCCAAGTGGGTTTCTGGTTTAGTTACGATTTGTTTTCCATAACGCGAGAGATCGTTTTCGTTGGCGAGATCGGTCTCGGCATCGGCGGCGTAGAAGATCAACCGCAAAAAAACCTTGACCTTTCGTGGACTATGACCAGCGTTCGAGCTTATCTCGCGGCAAATCTTCGGTATAAGCTCTTTTCGTGGATCTATCCCCACCTAAGAGTTGCGGGTGGTGCGTGCTTCGGGAGCATGGAATTTCAGTTGAGAGATGACCCCAATCGGATTCAGTCAGCGGACGAAAACACGACCTCGCCCTTTGGAAACATCGGTGCGGGAATTACCCTTCAGACCCCTAACCGAATGTTCGAGAATAGTAGTGGTGCCTTTGCTTCGCTTTCGCTCGGGCTATTAATAGAAGCCGGTTACACGATGGCTTCACCCATGTCGCTTTCTCTTGAAACCGCGACGGAAGATGATCAGATAGAAAAACGAATTGCCGGGCTGGGTGATCTCGATTTATCCGGTCCCTATGTTCGAACGTCGGTGATGGTTCGGTTCTAAGGCTAGAAACAGTCTACTCGCAATGCGCAAAGTTACCGTAGAGTTAGGCGATCGCGCTTACGATATCCTAATCGATCATCACTCGCTGTCAAAAATCGGGCTTGAGCTGTCAAAACGCGTGCAACCGTCACAGGTGGCGGTAGTGAGTGACGAAACAGTGGCGGCGCTGTACAGCGAACAGGTACTTCGCTCCCTCGACAAAGTCGGTATTAAGGCGACAAGAATCACCTTTCCAGCGGGCGAGAAATCAAAATCTCTGGTCGAGTACGGGCGGCTTATCGATCGGATGATAGAAAGGGGAATAGACCGAAAAAGCGCCGTAATAGCTCTTGGAGGAGGTGTTACCGGCGATCTCGCGGGTTTTGCATCAGCATGCTACATGCGCGGGATATCCTATGTGCAAGCTCCGACCTCATTACTCGCCATGGTGGACAGCTCCGTGGGCGGCAAAACCGGAATCGATCATCCGCTGGCTAAAAACCTCATCGGAGCCTTTTATCAACCGCGCTTGGTTTTCGCGGACACGGCCACGCTCGACACCCTTCCCGCGGTCGAATTTCACTCGGGAATGGCTGAGGCGATAAAGCACGGCGTAATTCGCGATAGCGGCTACTTCAGCTTTATAGAGAACAACCGAGAAGCGATTTTGAATCGCGATCCAGAGGTAATGGAATATTTGATCGCGAAAAGCTGCCAGATAAAAGCCGAAGTAGTCGGAGCGGACGAACGCGAAGCGGGCTTTCGCGCAATCCTCAACTTCGGCCATACCGCGGGTCACGCCATTGAGGCTCTTACGAACTACAAAGGTTATCGACACGGAGAAGCCGTCTCCGTGGGGATGGTGATAGCCTCACAGATCGCTCGCGAGGTCTGCGGCTTTTCGAAAGAAGAAACAGCTCGGCTACGCGATGTTCTTAATCAAGTTAAGCTTCCGACCACACTAGCGGCAGCCCCGGAATTAAGTGCCGAATCGATCCTAAAAGCCATGTACAGCGATAAAAAAACGGAAGGTGGAACGTTGCGTTTCGTGCTTCCCGTTCGAATAGGAGAAACGCAGATCGTACAAGTCACCGACGAAGCGCTGATAAAAAGCGCGATAGAATCGGTCAGCTACTAACACGGGAGAGCGGCAACACGGGAGAGCGACAACAGGATTCAGCTTTTCGTCAAGCCGGGCAAACATTTTTCATGTTTTTACTTATATTCTATTTTTAAAAAGCGAACCGAGTCGAGTTGGTATTTCTCGCAGTAACAGGTCACGAAGTAACTTTTTTGAGTATTTTCCACTACATATACTTATATCTTCATTAGATGTAAGCAAACAGCATCTAACTTTTCTCGGTCGTGTCGCTCTGGATTGCCGAAAGTTTGGCCTATTTATCCATTTTTATATGGAATTGTTTGTAAAACAACCGTACACTGTGCCATTGTCAATGTAGGACGATGGCGTTCATCAATAAGAGCTGTGGTATCCGTCTTCTTTGCACCATTGGAATCGTCTTATCGGTTTTTATGGTCACGTGCTCCGGATCGCAGGGTTCAATTGAGGTGGAACCTGAATGGATCCGATTGCCGACCCAGATCATTCGCAGCGAGCTATCGACCGATTTAGGTGTTTTTTTTCCAAATTCCGACCTTAGGCTACAAGCGGTAGGCAATCCCAACCAACGCGTCGACGATCCGTCAACCGACCGTAGCGCCTATTTACTCAACGCGACGCGATTGCCGCCCTTGGCTTTCGGCTACCGAGTGATGAATCCGGCGATGGCGCGAAACTACGGTACCTACGAATTGGTTGAGCTTGTTCGCCAGGTAGGCGACCGCTTCGATCAGGTATATCCCGGCCGTGAATTTCGGGTTGGAGACCTCTCCAAACAAGGGGGGGGGACGATTCGGGAAAGCAATGGTAAGCGGGTACACAGCAGTCATCGCAACGGTCTCGATGTCGACGTCAATTTGCTTTACACCGATTGTCGCGACACTGATTCGTGGCATAACCCGTCATGCCCACAGGATACGAAAAAGAATCTCGAACTACTGAGGTCGTTTATTCGAAGCGGCCCCGATCCGGATGAGTCGATAGTCGATTCGATATACGTTAGTAAAGATTTTCTAGAGCAAGCCTGCAGCTACACTAATGCGTCTCCAACGAGAAAAGAACGCTATCAAGAGGTATTGCGCTATCTTAACGCTCGGGAGGAGCACGTCACCCATTTCCACCTGCGTATCAAATGCCCGGGAAACAGCCTCCGATGCCCGCCGCCCAGACCGCTTCCGAAACGTGATGTGTGTCGATAATCTCAGATTTACTCCGACAGACCTTTCACAACGTTAAGGCAAACCCGTCATTTCGAGTAACGCGAGCTATTCGGACCGTTCTTCTCGGCAACGACGGAGAAGTAACTCGAAAGGATTCGAGTGAATAACCCTTTAAACCGCGAACTATTTTCCGACGTTTTCACCGGTAGCCGGCAACAAATGTATTGAATAAATTAAATAACAATTCTCGGAATCCGAGTGTCCTAGTAAAAAAGCAATGAAAACGAAAAACTATCTTTTTTCTCTCCGTCACTATTGTATCGCTTTGTTTTTTTCTATTGTTTCGTGCGATTCCGGCGAGACGTGGGAATGCGTCGTCGAACAAGGCGTAACTCCGAAATTCGCTCGGCGCATCGGATGCGAATCTGATTTTTTTGCGTTGTCCTCCCAACCTTTAGACGCGTCTATTCCTGGCGCAGCCTCGATAAAAACGGTAATCGATCGATCGGATGGAAATAAGCTCTATTTTCAAAACAGCTCCCTGTATCAAATCCATTGGAATTTTGCCCGCGAACACCTTTCGGGAAACGACAAACCGATCGTTCCGGAGCTCGCGGATTTTAACCTAACCGAGTACTACAGTTCGGACCGTCGTTTTGTCCTCGGCGCCGTCACCTACTACGAGGAACCCGGAGTTTGGGCCTATGAAATCGCCCCGTACGATACGGCCGACGCTGAAATGGTAGCCTCGGCGTACGGCGAGATAGCCGATTCCGTATATTTCGGAGAGGATCTCTATTTCCATCCGACGTCACAAATGGTTGCCGATATCGCCGACGAGCTGCCCGATTCCGTTAAGGTCATTACGACCGACGAGTTATATAAAGGTATCGACTATCAACCGCTTAATCTTGGTAAGAGCTGCGGTAAGCTACGTTTCATATCGGCCGCGGCGCTGGAAACCGAATACGTCGATTTTAGAGAAATCGTAGTTCTCGACAACGTACCGAATGACATCTCGGTTGTAATGGGCATCATTACCGAGGAATTCCAGACGCCGTTGTCCCATGTCAACGTCCTATCGCAGAACCGCGGAACCCCAAATATGGGCTTGAGAGAAGCGTACAAAAACGCGAAACTCCGCGCGCTAGAAGGCGAATGGGTTTGCCTCGAGGTCCGAGCCTTCGACTATTCGATCGATGGGGTTACCAAGGAGGAAGCGGACGACTGGTGGGAATTGCATAAGCCTGAAGAGGTACAAATTCCCGAGCTCGATCTCACGGTGAGCGACCTTCGAGATATCGAAGATGTGCTCGACCTCGAGCTCGGACTGAAAGAAGCGCTGGCAATAGCCATTCCCGCGTTTGGAGGAAAAGCGAGTCACTTTAGCGCTTTGACAGCAATCGGCGAAAAGGTTCCGACGCCGAAAGCTTTCGCTATTCCGGTCTATTATTACTGGCAATTTATGGAGCAAAACGGCTTCCACGAACAAATTGCGGAGATGCTCGAGGACGAAGAATTCAAGAACGACGCGAATGTCCGGTCCCTACGCCTTCAGCGCTTGAGAGACGATATGCGTTCAGCGCCGGTTGATCCGGAATTTCAAGAGGCGCTGCTGGACAAAATCGAGAAAGATTACCTGGGAATTCGTATGCGCTTTCGTTCCAGCACAAACTCCGAAGATCTCGGCGGCTTTACCGGAGCCGGACTTTATACCTCGCAGAGCGGCGATCCAAATGACGAAGATTTTCCCGTCTTCGATGCCGTAAGAGAGGTCTGGTCGAGTGTATGGAACTTCCGGGCTTTTGAAGAACGAACCTACCGCAGCATCGATCACCACAAAGTCGGTATGGCGCTCTTGGTGCATAACTCCTTTGTGGACGAAGAGGCGAACGGCGTCGCTCTCACGAGTAATCCCTTTGACACCTCGGGAATGGTTCCCGGATTCTATATCAACGTGCAAGTGGGTGAGGCGTCGGTGGTCCAGCCGAGCCCGGAAATAACCACGGACCAATTCGTGTATCAATTCGACATGCCCAATCATCCGATCCTCTTTATCGCTCATTCGAATCTCATCCCCGAAGGCAAAACTGTTTTAACGAATAAGCAGACCTACGACCTCGGCGTCGCGCTGAAGGAGATCCATAAATTCTTTAGCCCGGTGTACGGACGCGACTCCAATCAATGGTACGCCATGGACGTAGAGTTCAAATTTGACGATCTCAGCAGCGAAACGCCCGTTCTCTATGTCAAACAAGCGCGACCGCATTTTGGATGGGGACAAGCAGACGATACAAACTAACCCGCTAACACACCAAATCGGCGACCGCCTGGTTGAATCGAGCGAGTCCGAAAAAAATATGGAGATGAATCGTTCGCAAGCAAAATTGGTAGAACAATAATAATAAGACGGCGGACGGCCTCCTCGCGAATTATCGTTTTGTCGTCGCTGAAAACGACGCTTACCTTGGAAAACCGGCTAATCAACCCCGTCTCGCTATGAAACAAAAGTAGACCTTAACGTTGCAAAAAATCCGTCGGCGTAAAGCGCTTCGCTCGCGAAAAATAGCGCGAACTAAGCACGTGCTCACTTTTTTTGAACCTCACTTAGGGTGCACAAAGCTCGGGTCCAAAAAAAGTTCCGCGCGCCCTTGTTTCATCGCTTTTTTCGCGTTTCCGCGCGACGTTTTTTACAACGTTAAGGTAGATAGTCGAAATACGTGGCGCTATTGTCAGTTGCTATGAAATAGTGGGTAGAATAAAGGTGAAATGAGAAAAAACTTATCGCGGGACTGCCCCGATCCAGCGGTTGGCTCCTGAGCCCGTGTCGAGACGCTTCCGGCCGCGTCGATTTCCGACTCCTAGGCACTCATGTTCCAACATGCGCGAAGACCGAACAGACAAAAGGTAAGGTTCTAGACAAAATGGCTTCCAGCCCATTTAGACGCATCTATCTCGTTCGACCGCTTTCAACGTTGTTTTTATGTTTACCTGGCATCGCGCTGTGCTCTTGGTACGCCTTCAGCGCTTACAGCAGATTCGATAGCTATAGGAGGCTAGCAGACGATAAAGTAACGCTGACCGTGGAGGATTTCCAGCTCAGTCTCTACGATGTGTTACAGCAAGACCTGCGACGGATATTTATCGCGTCGCCTCCCGATCCGCCCACGCTTGAGGTGTTTGCCTTCCATATCAGATCCGAGGAGCTCGGCGCGCTATTTCGGGGCTCAGAATTAGAGGATCAACGGCCCTATGTTGCGGCGAAATTGGAGCGCGATGGCGCGTTGCAGCCCGTCGAGATACGACTTCGAGGTCAACGCCACTGGAACCTATTGGGCAAGCAAAAAACCGTGAAGGTTCAACTACCGAAAGGCGAGCTGATACACGGCCACCGAGTCTTTAACTTGATAAACGGCCCCAGTCCTATGGTGGTTGACGAACAGCTCATTTTAGATCTCTCTCATTCTAAAGGCGTATTGACTCCGATGTCCCAATTCGTTCGGGTGCGGATGAATGCGACTGATTTGGGAGTCTATCATTACGAAACCCAACCGGACGAAAGCCTATTGCGTTTCAACCGACGCATGCCGGGAAGCATTTATTCCGGGGATTTACCGCCGTCGGCGGAGACCGAAGAACTCTGGAATGATCTCACGCGCTGGAAAAAAGTGGCCTGGCGGATCGACAAGGAAAAGGAGGATTTAAGCGATCTGAAGCGCTTTTTACATAATATCAAACAATCCACTGTCGAGGACTTCGCGCGTTTTACCGAAGAAGAGATCGATCTAGACGCGTTCGCCACTTTCGACGCCATCGACGTGGCCTTCGGAGGTGATCAACACGATTTCAGAGAAAATCACAAGTACTATCGCGATCCGTATCGCGGGCGTTGGGAACCCATTGCCTGGAATTTCCGAGGGTTTCAAAACGACCCTTTATTTAATCTAGTAGAAAATCCCGTTTTATTACGCTTGAAGCTTGTACCCGAATATCTATCGTTACGCAACGCGATCCTCTATCGCTTTCTCGTGAAAAAAGGCAGTGTTAATGCTGTCCGCAACCGCGGAACGGCGATTCTAAAAAAGCTCGCGCCAGAGCTTGCCACGGATCCCTATTGGGATGCGTATCGCCTACTACCCCGCGTTGACGAATTCCATCGCGAAATGGTTCGGCCGATGAACCTTAAGAGGGTATCGCTGGTTTTCGAGTCAGAAATGGAAACCTATTCTAAACGACACGCTTTCTTAGTAAATAAGCTAGAAAAGAATCCGTTATGGCTGGATGCCAGAAATCTCGGAGACAGCTCGCCTTTTTCTTTTAATCTAATCATAGACGGCCAAACCGGTGTAAAGCTCAAGGGCTTGACGGTGAGCTGGTCCCCGGAGTGCCGGAATGTCCGCTGGCGGGTGATTAAAGCAGGAAAGCCGGTTACGCCCATCAGCTCAAACAATTGGGTCGAGCTCGATCAACCAACCGATCTTTATCCCGCGATAGCGTTTGTCGCGCGCGAAAATCCGAACGCGAGAAGGGGAGAGATACGTTCCGAGATAGTGCCGATCGCGTATCCATTTCTGCTCGATTCGACGTGTACGCCGACAGCTATCGAAGCGACGGCTATCCATATGGCGACAGGTTCCAGGGTTCGGTCGCGTCCCGCCGAGGAAAGCGTTTTCAGCCGCCTACCCCGGCGGTCTTTACGTCCGAATCAAGTGCCGCAAATGGTCGAGGGCGAAGTCTCAGCCCACCCCTGGTCGCTTACGAGGCCGGAAGTCAAAACGGTAAGGCTTGGCCCAGGTCAGACCGACATTGACAAAACCAAGGTTTTTCAAGAACACCAATCAGTTGAGATAGCGCCGGGAACCCGGTTTCGAATGGCGCCGAGCGCTTCCTTGATCTTTAAAGGTCGCGTTCGATTCAGCGGAACTCGTGATCAACCGATAGTCTTAGAAGGGGCGGGCGCTGACCATTGGGGCGGAATCGCGTTGCAAGGCCCGGCGACCGCCGGTTCTGTTCTCGAGCATATGATTGTTCGAGGCGGTAGCCGGCCGAGCGGAGAGCGGATCCCATATCCTGGAATGGTCAATATTCACGATACGCGCGGTATCGTGATAAAGCACTGCCGTTTTTCGGACAATCAAGTTTCTGATGACGTCGTCCATGTGGCCTACGTGAAGAAACTTCTCGTGGAGGACTGCACTATAGAAAACGGCTTTGCCGATGCCTGGGACCTTGAGTTCGTCCAAGCGGACTTAACGCGCCTTCAGGTCAGTGGAGTCGGCGACGACGCGGTAGACCTCATGGGATCCGATGTAGATATTTCTGACAGTCTTTTAAGCTCGTGCCGAGGTAACGGAATTTCGTCAGGCGAGGAAAGCCGAGCAACCGTCAGAAACACTCTGGTGGCTGACTCAAGGGTTGGCGTCTTAGTGAAAAACGCGTCGCATGCGGAACTCTTCAGCACCTTGCTTTTTAGAAACCAAATCGGGGTGCGGGTATACCAGCGCGAGGTTCGGTTTGAAGGTAACAGTCGAGTAGAAGCTGACGTTCTTTTTATCGTCGATAGTCGTCGAGCGATTAAACGAAGCGACCGGTCGCGGGATTTGCTCGATGTTGGAAGGATCCAACGAGGTTTCCCGCAGAAGGGCGTGCTCGACAACCTACGAGAAAACGTGATTGGTATACCACTGTGGGACCAGTTGTCCGATTGGCTGCAATCACAAATCGTGTCGACAAATCATCGGGGCGCCCATGAAAATCAATAGGCGCAGACTGCCGAGTATCGGCTTTATAGCCTTGCTGCTAACCTACGGGTTAGCGGCGGCGTTTTTTCTATGGGGGTTTAGCCAGCCTGACCTCGACCGTGTCTGGTATTTACATCATGAGCTCAAGATAGGACGGACATACCAAATAAAAAAAAGGGACAAGAAAATCCTTCTCCGCGCCATGGCGCGTCATCGCGAGCTCGCTCGGGCTTTGCTGCCGTCGGGTGAAATAGGAATAGTAAGCGAAAACAGTGACGGTTGGATAGCAACACCGGTTGTGACGATTATCCGCACGCCGGAATCAGGCGCGAAGAATCGCTTGCTTTTTGATATTCGAACCTCGAAGAGTTTATTGCCTTATTCGATCACGATTCGAGGGAGCGATTTTGATGAAAAGATTGCGATTCACAAACAAGGTAAAATCGGTTTTGACTTGCCCCGGGTGGGGGCAACCGCGGAAATTATCACGCTACGGCTGGAAGGTCGCGATTTTATTGCAGATCCTTCAGTTTTAGGCGTTCGCATTCGTTTTGCGCATGGCGGATGACGCATCGAGACGCACGCGATGATTCGACGATTTAACCGTTACGAGCTGAAGTACATTCTTCCGGTGGAAAAATGCGATCGGATTATACGAGATCTACAGGGATTTGCCCATCCGGATTCGCACGGTGGCGCCAGGGGCTATCACGTCGTCAGTTTGTACTATGACAGTCCCGCGCTTGATTTCTTCTGGGCCAAAATCGAAGGGATTAAATATCGTCGTAAGGTTCGACTGCGAATCTATCCGGAAAATGATATTGAAGCGACAACGCGGGGGATGGTTGAAATCAAACAACGCATTAACCGGACGGTCCAAAAACGGCGTATCGAGCTGCCCCTGGATGAAGCTGAACAGCTTTGTACGGGATACGTGCAATTGACCGATCTAGATCTATTGGACCAACAAGTCGCTTCCGAGGTCCAATACCTGGTGAACGCCATGCATCTTCAACCGACCGGCATTACCGATTATTGGCGCCGGGCGTTCGTGGGTGACTTATATGACGCCGGATTGAGAATTACTTTCGATACCGAGCTTCGTTTTCGAGCGCACGCGCTCACGGTTAATCTTAGTGCAGAGAATCATCTTTTTCTGCCGCCTGATATTTGTATTATGGAGGTCAAGGCGAATGACGCGATACCCAACTGGGTGACTTCTTTATTGGGGCGTCATAACTGCCAACTGCAACGCGTTAGTAAATATTGTGCGGGGTTGGCGAAAGTGAAAGAAATCCAAGTGATGCCTTTGGCGATATCGCGCACGGAAAAAACAACGGAGAGATGACGTTATGGACGAACTACTCAAAGAGCTGGAGAGAACAGGAGATCTGTCGGCGAATCTGACTTTTCTAGACGTCGCCATGGTCTTGTTTCTGAGCTTTGTGCTCTCATTAATCGTCGCCTGGGTCTATCGATTCACCCATCGAGGCGTTTCCTACTCGCAGTCGTATGTCCATACGCTCGTAATCATGGGAACCGTCGTTTCGTTGATCATGCTGATCATCGGTTCGAATATCGCGCGCGCTTTCGCTTTGGTGGGAGCGCTTTCGATCATCCGATTTCGAAACGCGATGAAGGAAACCCGAGACGTCGGTTTCATTTTTATGGTCATGGCGATCGGCATGGCGGTAGGAACCCGCTTCTATTTGCTAGCGGTGTTTGCCACGTCGGTACTCTCGGCTTTCATGATAGCATTGCATAAATTTAATCTGTTTGCTAAAGAGGTACGGGAGCGTATCCTGCGCATTCGACTTCCGATAGATCGCGACCATGAAGAAGCCTTTGAAGAGCCTTTTCGCAAACATTTGGAGGACCATCGAATTATCTCCGTCGAAACCGTGAGGGCGGGCGTCCTTCAGGAAGTCGTATATTCCGTCGTATTAAAGAAGAGAGCGAATCCGAAGGACCTTTTGGAAGACATTCGAGCGCGTAACGACAACCAAAAAGTCACGTTGGTATTAGGACAGCAGGAAGTTGATATATAATGGCCATCAAACAACTGAAAAATATGAATGTGATATGGGTAGCGGTCGCAATAGCAGCGTGCAGTCAAACCGATCCGCCCGAAAATTCAGAAAAAGTGAAACCCGAGGATTACTACCCGCTGGTCGACGGCGCCACTTGGACCTACGCTCATAGTAGTAAAGGCGGCTGGGAGGAAACCGTGACCATGGCGCGCTCAGAGGACGACAGCGATATCTTTGTCGTCAGCGATACGCCCAATCCGGACGAAGAAAGTACCGAAAGCGACTTGAAAAGAAACGGTACCAGCGTGTACCGCATCAGCAAGGTCGTGTTTCAAAACGGTGAGCCTCAGTTTTCTGTCAAATACGATCCCGGATTCCTTCGCTTCGATGCCGCCTGGCTCGAAGAGGATATATCCCATGCCGATACGAGAAATTATAAACGGATAAAAACGGAAACCGGTCAAAGCCCTGAAGATGCACAAGATCGCGAGCATATCTTTATCGTTCAGTCGTTAAACGAAAAGCTTGTCGTGAGAGGGGAAACATTTCGCAATTGTGTCCGGATCAAACGCGAAAAAGAGGTTGCGATCGATGAAACGGATTCGAACCAATCTGATGAACAGGAAAAGCTCTTCTGGTTCGCTCCGCGAGTGGGAAAAATACGAGAAGAAAACCTGACCACAGAAAACTTTGAAGAGCTCGTCGACTACGATATTCCGTAATTACCCGGCGCGCGGAGCTTTTAGGGATCGCGGCGCGACACACTCCCGGTGAGGTCCGTAAAGGGTGAGCGCGCGTATAGTACGCGCGCCGTCTCGTGAGCCAGGAGATATGGGCCGGCTGGTTTTCGCGGTCAACGTCTATATCTCTAAGCTGAGCATGATGTAGTATGTCTCTCCGGAAATCCAAGGGTTAAGGCTACTCACCGTACCCACGGGGCGAATGATTTCCACCTGGGGGAAAACTCGTAGCTTCCGATGCCAGAGTAGGTTTATTCCGATAACAATCCTAAGCGCCTCGGTCTGCGAATAATCGGCATGAGCGTCGGCATACTCTCCGAAAAGCGTCGGCTGCAATACAAGGTCGGGGATCAAGTCGACATCGTAGGTGCTGTAGCCTGTAACGCCTAGAGCAAACGGGTGGTCTTCTTCTTCCGGAAGTTGCGCTCCAAACGCCTCGGCCGTTATACGAAAAGCACCAAACGTAAGGCGACAATCTCCGCCTAACGCGTGTGCGTTAATCGATTGATCATCGCTCGGCTCGATAAATTTGTGCCCGTAATTAAGACCAACGGAAAACCACTTATTTGGTTTATAGACAAGCTGTCCGATGGAGTCGATGCCGGGCATTTCCGAATCGTTGTCCACGCTCCAATCAGGATTACTCACAGAACCCTTCCAGGTCAGCCCGATCTCTCGGATCTCACCCCAAAGCATCAATCCGATCGCCCGATCGCCCCATCGCGCCTCTTCAATGACAAGCGCGTTGGAAAGACCCCGGCCGCGAAAGGGTAATGACCCCGTGCTGGTGTTTTCGAGTTTTGAAAAAGGACGCTTGAAATGCCCCGCTCTAATCTGAAAGGCTCTTTTTAACCGGAGGTTGAGGTAGGCGTTGCGTAGGTAAGGTATTTGTTTTAGGTCGGATGAGCTGGTCTTCGGTCGAACCGCGTCGGAGAGATCGGCGCTGATATTCGCCGCGACGCGTTTATTCAACCGGGCTTTGATCCCTATACGAACCTGTTGAAGAAATAGCTGTTGTTCGCTCGTATTTCCCGACAGCCCGCTCTGAGACTCCGACGGCCTTTTCTCTTCGAACTCCCATCCGGTCATTATGCGCGCGCGTATTCGCGTTTTCGGCCACTCATCGTCCTGCCCGCCTTTCTTTTGAGTCGCTGCCGATGTCAGGACGGATTGTTCACCCGGTTGGTCTTGGGATATCGAGTCTGATGAATTATGCGATTTGTTCGACCGGCCAGAAGGAAGTGGGCTTGCCGGCGCGCTTTCCGGCGAATCGATCTGCCCTACTTGTTTCTCCGAGGCTAGCTGATCGGCCCGCGTATCCGATGCCTCTCGCCTATCGACCGTTTCGGCTTCGGTCTGTTCTTCGATTTGTGCCCGAGCCGGTTCATTCTCCACGACTTCCGACCCCGGTTGATCCTGCGAGCGAACCGATTCAACTCGGAAGAAAAGCCCGCATAGCAGCCCCGAGAATAGAACCATGAGTTGAAGCCTGGAACCCATAAAGAAATACCCTCAAAACGCAACTAAGGCGAAACGATCGGAGCGAATTTCAACCAGGACCATCGAAAACGAATAAATCGCTCGTCCGCGGGCCATTTCCCGGGCGAGAGAGCGTTGTCGTTTGACCTTACTGGAACCGGAAGGCTCTCTTTCGTATCGATTACCTCAACGCCTTTTTTGCGATCGCGCGAACCGTGGCGTCTTCATCATCCGTTGCGCTTTCCAGCGTTTCCCGAAAGACGTCGGTGTCCAATTTGGTCATGGCTCTAACGGCGTAATACCTGATAAGTGAGCTGGATGAACGCGCGTCTGTCTTCAATCGCTCAACGATTTGATTTCGTTCATCTTCAGATTTGGCCTCACGATACTCCTTCATCAATCGATCATAGGTTTCTCGGTCCGCTTCTGAAGCTTTCGCGTGTGGTACAAGCGATTCTTGGCCTGGTGATAGTAAGCTCTTCGCAAGCCCTTCGTTCTCATTTTTTTCCGAAATTGAGTCGTCAGCGCTCGATGACGCGAGCGAAAACCGCATTTCAGACTCCTGAACCGATTCGACCGGCTTTCCCGAACGAGAACCGCCTCTGCTAACCGGCGAGCTTAGATTCACCGGTGTTTCTACCGAGAAGTCGGGCCTCTTCGGAATGCGTCTCTTGCCCGGGGAATCGACGCCTGTTTTTCTCGTGTTGTACCGGAACAGCTCTAGATTCTCGATCTCGCTCAGGTCCAACGCCGTCAGTTCTCGATTCAATTTATCTTGTAATGCTCCTCCTTCTCGTCGAGCAACGGAAACCATCTCTTGAATGCCGTCCGGCAATGCTTGAGAAGAGGTGAGCAGTCGCCAAACCGCGGGGGTATTTTTGATACGCGTCGAGCGATAAACACCGATATAAACGGCGGCTCCACCTGATTCATCCTTAAGCTGTTCGTTGATCTGCTCGAAAAAAGAAAACGGGGTCTCTTTGAGCGCTTCTTCAGAGGCTTCAATCACTATTCCTAGGTACGAAATACGATCCAGCGCCATCCCCGAAGGCATCAGCGAGCTATACTGAAGGTTTTCTCGGATTGTCTCCATAACCTTCTCGACAGAGAGCTTGTGTAGCTCTCCGCTTCCGTAGCCCAAAACGCCTCCCGACAGCAACAAGGTCCGCAAATCTTCCCCATCCAGCGGTCGAATCGCCTGAACGCCTTCCTGGTCGTTCAGCCGATTGAAATCGTCGAGCGGTTCGATGATCACGCGATTTATCTTTTCGTAATACCTGTCGAGAGAGACACCCCCGTGAACCCGGGAGAGCAAGGAATTGTCGATGAGTATCCACCCCAAAAGCGGTTTACCTACCAGCCCGTTCACCGCTCGAACGGCGTTGACCTTTGCAATACCGCTTTCGTGCTCATGCGGCAGCGTGGTGAGCGTGACAATCGGCAGCGAGAGGTCCTGTACGGTCTCCACTAGAGCGCTTATCGCTGAACCGGTCCCTCCGCCGAATCCAGCGGTTAGTACGACGATATCAGCACCCTGAGCGTGCGCCGCCACGGCGTCGTGTATTCGTTCCGCGTGCGCCGCGATGCATTCGCGGCCGTAATTGAGGTCGGCACCGGCGCCGTCGTACCCGTCAATGCCGATATAAATCCTTTGTTCGCTTGGTAACGAGAGATTTGTACTGCCCGGCGCCAACGATGCCAGATCGGTATGAGCCGTATTGAACGCTAGCGCGCGGTAGCCTCGTCTGAAAAATTCGGCCGCTAGATTACCGCCAGCTTGACCAAGACCAATGGATACTATTTCGAGTCCTCGACCAGCAGGTTTCACAGATACCTCCGATTGCGAAAGGTTTTTACGGATAAAGCGAGTTGAAAGCGTAAGGCCTTAATACGCATATTTTTACAAGGATACAAACCGATTCTCAGCGCTCTTCAGCTCTTTCTTAACGCTTTTTCCTCGCCGCCGTATCTAGTCTGACGCTAAAAAGAGCTCGATAGATACCACTAGACCGCGTCCAAGTCGGTTACGAAAAGCTTCCAAGGGTACCATTTGTGGTCGCGTTCGAACATCCAAAAAGCGGTCGCGCGTAACAAATCCAGTTACAAGATAATTTTTTACTATCATTCACACGGCATCTTCCCGGTTAACCCCGATTAATAAGGAAAAAGCTACGAACCGGGCGATTTATTAGTGGATAAAGCGAAAACGAATTCTCGCGGGTGGCGTTTTCGGCTAAAAAAGGGGGCTATGTCGGATCGTGAAAGAGAAGAAGGAACGCAGCTACAACTCGATTTCTCCAAACTTCGGAAAATCGCCTCGAGCCAGCAAGAGGTGATCCCCGTCGTCGTCCAAGACGCCGATAGTATGGAGGTGCTAATCGTAGCCTACGTCAATCAAATTGCTCTAGAGACAGCCATGAGAGAAAAAAAAGCGACGTTCTGGAGCACCAGCCGGAACGAGCTTTGGATCAAGGGAAAAACCTCCGGCGATCTTCTCCAGCTCGTCGAGATACGGGTTAATTGCGAGCAAAATTCGCTCGTATATCGGGTTCGACGCGTCGGCGAAGGCGCCTGTCATACAGTCGATAGTCAAGGCCGGAAAAGAGGCAGTTGCTACTATCGACGAATTCGCCCGGACGGTTCCTTAGAGTTCTTGGAGGAAGGTAAATAACGCGTGCGACTCCAGACATCTCGTACCCCAAGCCGGAACGTGTTGATCCCAGGAGTGTTAGATGTTCGAAACGGTTAGCATTATCGGCATTGGCCTCATAGGCGGTTCACTTGCGGCGGCGTTCAGGCGGCGCTCGATCTCGAAACGCATCATCGGAATCAGTAGCCTCGATACGATTGCTAAAGCAAAGGAACTCAAATTAATCGATCAGGGCTACGGATATGATTCGCTGGCGCAAGGGGTTCGAAACGCGAACCTGGTTATTCTCTGTACTCCGATCGCACGAATTATCGAGCTTGTGCCGATGGTTGCCGAGCATGTCTCCCCCGGTACGATTATCAGCGATGTCGGCAGCACCAAAAGAGCGATAATGACGATTGCCGACGAAAACCTTCCCGAGCAAGCGACATTTATCGGTGGACATCCAATGGCGGGTTCCGAAAAGAGAGGGGTTTCCGCTTCAGACCCGTTCTTATTTGAAAATGCTATCTACATCCTCACTCCCTCTCAAAGAACGCTCCAAAACGAGATCGATTCGCTTCGCGACGCGTTTTCCGCTATTGGCGCGCAAGTGGTAATACTCGACCCGGAATTGCACGATAGAATCGCGGCGACGATTAGCCATTTGCCTCAGATGTTAGCGGTCGGCCTCGTGAATATGCTCGGCTCAATCACAGATGGGCGTTCGGAATACGTAAGACTGGCCGCCGGCGGATTCCGAGATATGACCCGTATCGCTTCAAGCCCGTTTACCGTTTGGCGCGACATCTGCGCGACCAATCGAGATCTGATCCGAGAAAAACTGGACGAATACATCTCTCAACTCCGAGAGATAAGAGAGTTGGTAGGAACCGAAGCGCTCGGTGAGAAGTACGCGCAAGCGAGCCTAATCCGAAACGCCATACCAAAAGATACCAAGGGTTTTCTTTATCCGCGGCCGGAGGTGCTCGTCGTCACCGCCGACAAGCCCGGAATGCTCGCTCGCATAACAACCGCCCTGGCGGACAAAGAGATCAATATCAGCGATATTGAGGTGCTGAAAGTGCGGGAAGGAGAAGGGGGAACGATTCGTCTCGCGCTGATGGATAATGAAACGGCGAAACAAGCCGCCGAGATACTGAGAGAGCAGGGTTTCGAGGCGCGAATGCGCGGTTAGCCGGCGCCTTTTGGGCTTTGTTTTTCCTATCAAAATCACAACGAATAGCGAGCGACTTGCCACCCGCTCGGCTCTACTTCTCTTTTTAATTTTCGCTACCTCGGCATTCGCCCCGCAACGCGTGTCCGTCCTTCGGCAAAAAGCAAGCCGCCGTTCACGACCCGGTCGTAAAAGACCTGCAGCATCGTGAAGAACATCCACGGTAAAAAAAACCCCGCTAAAAAGCGGGGTTTTTTGAGCGAATAGACGAATAGATACTATTTGAGCGTAACGTCGTAGATTCTAGTTCTAACCGTTTCGAAGCTAAACAGCGAGGACCAGGTATCGTTACCGCTAACGCCGTCGGAGTCAACATCAAATGGAATACCGTTGATGATCTTGAAGCACGCGTCGGGATTGCTCTGCAACAGCGAGCAATCCGAACCAGTTTCAAAAATACCCATCATATCGATCGCCGCTCCGCTGAAATCGACGCAAACGGTACACCCATGTTGTATGAGATCGGATATGGAGTCACAATCAGGAGGAAGCTCTCCGGCTTCCTTATCGCACGCGTTGTACTTCTCTCCAAACTCAGGTTCGTCTTCGATGTTCTTACAACAGAAGCGAGCCATCGGACCGAAACTCTGTCCCGTATCCATACCTCGCAAATCTTCTATTCCCCCGTCGTATATCGGTATATCCGTTGCGCCTGATTCCATGGCCCCGCAGAATAAACCCGTCCGATTTTGTCCGGACGTCTCGGGCAGCTTCAGACTATCTGACACCTTCAGCGTGTCTCTAGCCGTTTGTTGCTCGACGTTCGGCGTAGTACTCGTGTTAACGTCATAAACGGTCTGCATCTTAAAATCTCTCATCATATAGGAACCCATCGGGCCGACCATCTCCAGCCTGATAGGCCCTTTCGAAATGATCTTTCCACCACCGAGCTGCGCCGCGGGCACCGAGTGATATTCGGCCGGCATCCTGGTATCGGGATCAATCTGGCTCGCCTTAACGACAAACGCTTGGTCCACGGCATTCTCGGTAGCCGCTCCGGACGGGTTGCCCTGGTAAGTCCCAATTATGATCTCATCGTCTTGCGTCTTCATGCTGGTGTCATCCGAGTCCATTACGTGCAGGATGTAGGTATTTTCTCCCGACGCCAATTGACTACTCAGCCTTCGATTCACCGTATCCAATATGTTTATCCTGATACCCGCGCCCATCATATTCTGTTCCGAGCCAAAGGCCTCGGCGAATTGGTTGGCCTGATATTCGCACCATTCCGGGACATTCTCGGCTCCCTTGACGATCTCCAACTTCGTAAACCGATGAGCGAATTCGTATTTGCATTGCGCATCGCATCCGTCGAGAAGTTGATTGTTTCCGTCGTCGCACTCCTCGTCGCCTTCCACGTCGCCGTTACCGCATTCCACTTCCTGACAGTTGATTGAGCAGTTGTTCGGTGACTTATCCGTCCCGTTCAGCTCTCCGTCATCGCACTCCTCGATACCTTGTATCTCACCGTCGCCGCAATCGGTACAGGTACATTCCCCGTTCATGCACCATCCGTCTTTTGCGTCCGAGTCATCCGGATCGCCGCAAAGCTCTTTGATTCTAGTATCGACGATGGTACACGGGGTTTCGTCTTCGAGCGCCGTGCCGCCGACGCAAGCGTTATTCTCACACACTCTATCGCCGAGACATTCGTCTCTGCCCGAGCAGTCTGAATCCTCTTCACATGAATATTCGCATTCGGGCGTGCATCCGTTATCCCAATCCTTATCGCCGTCGTCACACTGCTCGATTCCCTCTACAACCTTGCCGTCGCCGCAAACGTTCGGAATACAAACTCCCTGCCAGCAATAGGATTGATCCCCACAAGACTCTCCTTCCTCAATACCCGGATCCGAATCATCACAAGCGTGCTTATCCTCGTCGCAAGTCTCCGTCCCGTTACAAGGATTCATGTCATCGCAATCCGCGTCCTCCAGACACGAAAACGTGCATAACGAGGTGCAGCCGTCTCTTTGATTCATGTTCCCGTCGTCGCACTCCTCCGGCGGCTCGACTTTGCCGTTACCGCAAAGGGCGAACGCAATATCTCCCGCGTCTTCAACAACGACAACCCCACCGTCCCCGTCGGTCGGTCCGGCATCATCGGAAGGAGATACCTCCGCGTCTTCCTCGCCCGAACCGCCGTCCTTCGTCTTCTCTCCGTTCTCGTCATCGCTGGAACCACAGGCACTGGCCGCGAAAACAATAAACGCTAACCAAAAATAGAACTTCTTTGTCACCATGCTGCTTCTCCTGATTGAAAAATAAGTCTATTCAAACGAATCAAGCCGAAATAACCAATTAACTCGGAATATTCGCCGGTAATATCTCGGCTCACGTGTTTTTTTGTTGTTCGATCAAAGTACTGCGCACAAAAACCGCACAATGTCAACGCCTAGCCGCTAGAACGTTTTGTCTTCGAAACCTCGAATAACGGCATCACGTTCTATTACAGATTCATAGAAAAAATTACATATTATTGAAAACATAAAATGCGTTCACTGCGTCTGCATCACCTTTTTCTACCTTCTGTCTTAATGTGTGTCTAGTAACGCCGCTTTTTCCTTTAAATCTTCGAATCTTTTTCGAACCATCTGCGAATAAGTAAGCGTTCAGGGGGGCAAACAAGTCGGCGGCCAATTCGCCCGTAAAACCGAGCGCGCCCGCAGTGCCGGCGAGGATGGTACGCCAAACGCAACGAGCAGCGCGACGACGAGAGAGCGCCCGCAGTGCCGGCGAGGATGGTACTTGCTGTACCTGACGAGCCGGCGCGAGGACGAAAGCCGGTTTTACGGGATGAATTGGCC
>JAFGIB010000274.1 GCA_016929805.1 Deltaproteobacteria bacterium
GAAATAGCGCTGCTATTGCTGCGGTTCCGCTCAGTCGTCGATAAAACATTTGACCCCGAGCTGGGCGCTAAAAATGTGAAATTATTTCTGCGCGAGTCCTAAGGATAAAAGAGAATGGCTGATAATAGTCCGCGAAATGTTTCTACGTTTTCTAAGGATTCGGTAAATTGCTAATAGAAACGAAAGCCGTGCGGCTGACCTTCTCAATTACTTCATCGTTTTATCAATGCGTCGATTGGACTTTTCTGGTTTACATTATGCCTTCGAGCGTGTTCAAAAAAGGTTCTCGGCTCGTCTTTCGAGCGGTACGGCCCAATCTGCTTCGTCGCTCCTTGTCAGTTTTCAGCACAAAGTGACTACCTGAGGGCCATGTTTTTCACCCTCATGGGAACACGTGTTTTTTAGCGTTACGGGGTACCGCTTCCCGCTTCAAGGCTGAACCGTCAAGTTCTAGATAAAGAACTACAGTTGAAAAAGGCACGAATAGCTTGAGCATCCGGCTCAGCACACGGAATGTCGAATCCAAACCGTGCATCTCAGAGGACGGAGAGAACTGATGCACCTTCAAGAACCAGAGCCCGAAGCGTGTGTCCCGGGAACGCAAGGTGTGGACGACTACTTCTCGCCCCCGCGTGTTTCCAGTGACGGAAAAACCTGCTGTTTCTCCAAAATCATATTGCGCGCTAAAGGGATTGCCGCGACGTCGCCCAACACTCCCTAGAGCTGTTTCTTTCTCTAGAAACACGGTCACTCGATAGGGACCCCCTCGTGGAGGATCATTCTGGCCTTAGGGCAATACATCGTGAAAATCGGCCGCTTATCCTGCAATCCCATATCCAGAAGATTGGCGGCCATGTCGTGCTCGCTCTGTTCATTGACCGCCAGCCGGCCGCGGAAACCGAGGTTCGCTTTGAATCTGGCATCGACCTCGGTCAGGATGCGCAACGGCTTTCCTTGATGGGTGGTATGCGAGATAAACGAGGCGCTCGAGTTGCTCAGCCCGGGGCCCAGCCAGCCGATGGTTCCCGCCAACTCGAAAATCGGCTTATGAAGCCGAGGGTCTTCCACCTGCCCGCGAAATTGCCTGCCCTTGAGATCGACGCTGATCGGGGTAACGAATTTGGGATAGCTCCAGATTTCTTTGCCGGCGAGATAAGCGATTTCGCTGGTCACGGGAAGATTGATCACATAAGCGCCGACGCGCCAGTGCATCGCGTCTCTGAGCAACTGGGGTAAAAACATGCCGGGATTTTTCAGCGTTTTCGCATAGCAAAGAATCGAGAGGCCGACTTCATTGTACGGACCGATAGCGGTTTGTCGGTACTCGAAGAAATTGAGCAATACCGCCGCCTTAGCGCCGAAAAATTTACAGGGCGTAAACCCCGTCCCTTCGAGCTTTGGAACGACCTTAGGATAATCGGCCCAAAAAAGAAAATGGGCGTATCCGTAATCAGAATAAAAGATCGGAAGATCCACCTCTCCTTGAGATAATCGAACCTTTTTCGTGGGCAGATCAAAAAACCCTTCGAGTTTGCGTTTCATCTTAACCTCCTAAGGCGATCAAATCTGTTCGGTTTCACTCGATCGTTCGCCGTTGAAATCCGTAGTCATCTGATGCTCAAAGAGCGCCAGTCGGTTGATCTCGTTAGTGCCTTCGTATATTTGCGTTAAACGCGAGTCCCTCCACGCGCGCTCGACGCCGTGCAGGTGAAGGTAGCCGTGGTCTCCCATCAATTCCATGGCTTGATTGCATACCTTATAAGCGGTATCCGAGGCGAACACCTTGGCCGCCGCCGAGGCGGATTGGTAACAGCGAAATTGCCGGCAGCTTTGCCAAACCATCGAACGCGCGGCCCAGAGACTGATCATCATGTCCGCCAGCTCCAGCCGGACATCTTGATATTCGATCAAAAGCCTGGGCCCGAGTCGCGTCGCGCGACAAAACTCTAGACAACGTTCAAAAGCGCCGCGACCGTGCCCCAGCGCCATGGCGCCGACTACCGGACGCGAGTAGTTGAGCACGTTGCGGTTATTCGCCCAACCCGAGCGCAGCTTGCCGACGAGGTTTTTACCGGGGATAAAGACATCCTCGAAGATAAGCTCGGAGGCATCGCAGGCGCGCTGTCCCATCTTTCTTTCGCGTCTTCCAAGGGAGAAGCCCTTCATACCCTTTTCGACCAAAAAGCAGCTCCAAGAGTCTAGACCTTCAGCCTCGATCTTTGCGAAGACCGTGAACTTGTCCGCCGCGCGCGCGCCGGAGATAAAGCATTTGCGTCCGTTGAGGATAAATCCGCCCGCGGTCGGCCTAGCGGTCGTCACCAGGCGCGCCCGCGCACCGCCCTCGGTATCCTCAACGTCCGAGCCCGCCTCGGGCTCGGTGATCGCGAAAGCCATGGTGTCGGACTTACCCAAGAACTTTAACTTTAAATAGTATGGGACGAAATGGCGGAAAAAGGCCGCTAAGTCGCCCGAGAGAGCCAAGGGCGCGATTCCGAGATTGTGCGCGAGAAGCAGCAAAGCGAGGCCACCGCATTCGGTCGCCAGTTCCTCGGCCACGACCGCGGTTTGTAGTGATATTCCCCTGAGATAAGCCAGCGTATACGCCCTGCCGATAGGAGGAGTAACAAGCAATGTCTGCAGTCCTTCTCGCGCCGCTTTTGCCAACAACGGTTTGGGATCAAAATCGTAAGGATTGAGGTCAGCCCGCGCCGCCAGCGGCCGGATATGTTCGCGGGCGAACTCTAACGCGCGTCGCCGCCATCGCCGCGCTCCCCGCGGAAGCGTTCTCGTATCGCGCTCCCAGAGGCTCATTTCCCGATTGTCCATCAGCATTCGACCGAGCACGTTAAGAGATTTTGCGGCGTTTTTCGGCTTGAGCAGCTCGATTCGTTCCTGAAGCGTTTGATTCATTCGACGTCGTCCCGTTCGATGTCATAGATCAATTGTCTCAAATATCGCGGCGATCCCGCCGCGGATTTGAGCACGGTGATGTCGCGAAGTCTCTTTTCCATCCCAAAATCTTCCATGTAGCCGTAACCGCCGAAGGCCTGTAGAGAGTCGGTGACCGCGCGCGCGCAGAGATCCAACACCGTCATTTTCGTTGCCGCGGGCTTTACAAGCGTCCGAACCTTGGTGAAATCGCACGCGGTGAGCGAAAAAACCGATAACTCCGCCGCTTCGGCCGCCGCTTGAGCGCCGCCGATCAAAAGCTTTACCGCCGCATGGTTCTCGATTCGCGACCCCCCCTGGTAGCGCTCCGCTGCATACCTTCGCGCGGCCGAGACGGCTCCTCTCGCGATTCCCACGGCTATGGCCGACATACCGGCCCAGTTCAATCCCAGGGCCCGAAGCACAAGCTCTCGCGCGCCTCCTTCATCGATACGCGCGGCTCGATTCACCCTGACGCGGTTGAACTCGACATTTTCCAGCCGACACGCGCGCAGGCCGGTTCTCGGACCGACGTCACTTCGTACGACCCCGCTGTCATTTGCCGGCACGAGGAAGGCTCCCCATTTTTCACCGACGCGCGCGAACACCACGTACGCCTCGACCCCGTCGAGTGAGTACACGAATGATTTCTTCCCGTCGATGATATAGCCTTGTCCATCGACGGTAGCGCTCGTCGAGATACGGACCGGGGCCTCGTGATCGGGTTCGTTGATGGTGCCGAGATAGGGCGGAGAGAATCCTTCCTGTAAACAGAGGGCTACCCGCGCGGGCGAGCGAGCGAGTTCCCTGTTCGCCGGCAGCGCCAGGTTCGACGCCAGGCCCTGAGCGTGAAAACAGAAGGCGATTCCCGCGCAGGTCTCGGCGATGGTCGATAGCAGCAATAAAGAGGGGGTCATCCCCAGCTCGTCGGTCGCGCTACCCCAGATGCCGTAGACGTTTCCGGGCATAGAAGGCTCGGGCGACGCCACGATGCCCGTGCTGAACGCGATCTCAACCGCTTGCGGTAAAAACGCGAGGTTGCCGTCCGGGTAGTCCGCTGCGAAAAGAGGCTCCAGCGACCTTTTTGCAAATCGGCGCGCTAAATCCCGATAGCGATGCAACTCTTCCGCACCGATTTCCCGCTGGGTTTCGCTGGGCATATCTCTTGAGGTTATATATCGAGATAGTCACCGCGATCAATCGCTCGCGAACACTTTGCTTTATAAAAAGATCAAGGGCACGCCCCACCATACAAAAATAAAAAGCAAAACAGACGCCGCCAGGTTAAGGAAAAGGCCGGCGCGCACCATCTGACCCATCTGGATTTCGCCGGTGCCGTAAACGATAGCATTCGGTGGAGTCGCCACCGGCATCATGAAAGCGCAGCTCGCGGCCATGGCCGCGGGAATCACCAACATCGGGGGCGCTAGCCCGATCGCCTGGGCTACCGGTCCGAGTAGCGGCAAAAAACCGGCGGCCGTCGCGGTATTGCTCGTAACCTCGGTGAGAAAGACGATCGAGACGATCACGGTAATAATGATTGCAATCGGTCCCATTTGCCTCGCTTCGCCCACCAGCCGACCGATGGTATCCGCCAGCCCCGTATCTTGTATCAAATGCGCAAGCGCCAGGCCTCCGCCGAAAAGCACGAGCACGCCCCAGGGTAATCTCCCGGTGGCCTGCCAGCTAAGGAGTCGCTCGCCGGAGCGGTCGCCCTTGGGTAAAAGAAAGAGCGCGACCGTCGCGGCCATGGCGATTACGGTATCGTCTATCGGTAAACCGGTCCACCCTGCCAGAGGCACGCGCAAAATCCAGCTCGTAGCCGCCAGGAAAAAAACCACGGCGACCCGTTTTTCCGCCGGAGATAAAGGGCCCATGGCCGCGAGCTGCTCGCGAAACATCGCGCGCATCGATTCACTCGCCCTGTCGTCCCCGGCGGCCAGGCGCCGTGTCAGCCAAAGCCAAGCAATGACCAAAAAGACAAGGCTGAACGGCACGCCGAAAAGCATCCAGCGATCAAAACCGATCTCGATCCGGTAGCTCTCCTGCAAGTAAGCCGCTAAAAGCGCGTTGGGAGGCGTTCCGATAAGCGTCGCCATTCCTCCGATGCTGGCGGCGTACGCCACCGCGAGAAGCATCGCGGGTCCTAGTTGCGTCGCATCGCCGCGCTCGCGTACGAGATTCAAGATGGAAAGCGTGATCGGCACCATCATGACCGTGGTGGCGGTATTTGAGATCCACATGCTCAGAAACGCGGTTATCCCCATCAAGGCGGCGACCTGCCAGCGGGGGTGGTTGCCGACCACCAACATCGCGCCGCGCGCGATCCGCCGGTGTAACTCGCTACGCTCCATGGCAAGCGAGAGCATGAAGCCCCCTAGAAAGAGAAAAATAAGAGGATGCGCGTAGGCCGAAGAGACGGGTCCGATCCCGGAGATCCCGAGCAACGGCGCGAAAAGCAACGGCAGAAAAGCGGTCACGGCCACGGGCACGCATTCGCTCAACCACCAGCAACCCATCATGATCATCAGACCGAAGGTCCTCCACCCTTGGTTGCTCAGCCCTTTTACCGGGCTTAGAGCCAGGACCGTCGAAATCAGCACGAGGGAGCCTAAAATCAGCCCTATCCATTGCCTCCGCGTCACCATCGCGTTTATGGACCCGTCGTTTCAGCGGGTCAAGTCAGTGAAGGCTCGTGCAGAGGTTTGTCGCGCGCTTTTTCGCGAACGAAGCGGTTTGCGCGGACATGCTTTTTACAACGTCAAGGTAAACGCTGAAGGCTATTCTAATCCAAGATTCGCTTGTTCACCTGCCAGTAGCTTCGTCAGCCATTGAGCGATCGTCATGCTCAAACCGTTGGTTTGATAAAAGCGGTCGCCGCTCACGGTCGCGAACAGATTCTGGTGCAAGGTTCCGTTCCAGATATAGGAGCTCATGCGACTCATATGGTTATTTACGAGATCCGTCAGCCCCTCGGTATAGCGGCCTATAGGATAGGTCAGATAGGCCAGCACGGGATAGTTGTCGGGCGAACAATCATTTAGCCCGTCGCTGTAAAAAAGCTCCATGATCTCGTCGGTGCTGCTATCGATCAGCCCGCCGAGCAGGTTATCGGGATACTTATCGATGATATACGCGAGATAACCCGCCGCCAGGCCGCCGCCGTCCGCATTAAAGCAGCCGGCGCAATCCGAAGGCAAGGTCTCGCTTAAATTAAAGAGCTCGCGGTAGCGCTGCTGCAAACAAACCTCGGTGTAGGCGTCCGTAAATATCGGGCCCGCGTCGTCCACCACGAATATCCTCGTTCCGGTATTTAAGTCGACCCAGCTATCCGCCACCTCGCTGGTATTCATCAACGCCCCGAGGCCGCCCGCGCTCGACCCGGTCAGCAAAACGATCGGGGCGCGCGGAAAGGTCGGTACGATGCGCCCGAGGAACTTCAGCATGTTCGGTTTACCGACAAACTGCATCTCGATCTCCGCGCCCGGGGCCGGATAACCGGATACAACCGCGTCCCTACGATTGCCGGCGAAAACATCTCCGGTAACGTAGGGGATAAAGACCATGTTCCAATCCTTGACCGGATTGGCCGGGTCGTCCTTGAAAATCCCGGTCTGCCACCTAGGCAGCGTGGGATCCTGGGGCTCCGCGTCCGGACCGATTAAATTGAGTATACCGCCGATAACGCTTTCCGAGGTCAAGCTGAACTCTTTATTCGGCGGATTGTTGTTGCAGAAAAAGACGTCCTGGCACGCGCCGCCGCCCACGAGATAGATCATGAGATTCTGATCGCCGGTAGAGCTGAACTTATAGTAAAAACCCGCGGGCGAACCGTCGCGAGAAATCGCGCCTTCTATCTCTATCCAGGTCCACTCCCCCGCCGGAGCGTCAGGTAAGGGCTCTCCCATCGGGGGCGCCATGGATGAGTATTTCGGATTACGAATCGTCGGTGGAAGTTCTCTGGTTTCGCCTCCGGCGCCGCCGGTCGCGCCAGCGCCTGCACCGCCGGTCGCACCGGAGCCGGCGACAACGCCGCCCCCGCCGCCGCTTTCACTTTCGCCGCTTCCGGCCGTGCGACCGCCGCTAGCCTCGGTGCCTCCGGATAGCGCGTGCCCGGCTATCGCGCCGGAGCCCTCGTAAGGATTCTTCTCTTCGCCTCCTGAACCCGATAGGCTCGTATCGCCCGCGTTATCGGTAAATGGAGCGAGATCGCCCTTCGGTCCACGACATCCTAACGAAGTCGGCATATAGCTCGCGATCGCGATGAGCAGCAAAGCGGTTTTTCTCTCTTTCATCTTTGTTCCGTCCATTAATTACGCTGTAATCAGGAAAAAACTGTCGGACTAAACGCGATAAGTACGCGCGAAATGAGCGAGCGGTTAAACCGCGCATTTAAGGTCTGGAACAAGGTTCATAAGCGACGCTCTCGCCCTTGGTTCGCGCGCAAGCTAGCGAAACGAGCGGTCTTGGCGTAAAGATCTCCTTGCACCATTCGGTCGTAACCAAAACCAAGATATCAACCCGACCGGCTGTTCTCGGCTCTCTTAATTCATATTACTTTCCTCACGCGCCGAATCCGTTAATGGTTTATCCTGATATTTGCAAATCCGTCACTTGAGGCGCTTCCGGTTACCATCGACTCGAGCTTCGGGCGATGAAAAGCGGGGGCTAAGCCTTCCCCGGCGGTATGGCGATGCGCTTCGGATCGTCTTCTGTTCGCCCAGCACAGGCAACAGGGTGGGTATGCGTCGGTCCCCGCTCCGCATGGGCGTGGCATAGAGACGGCCTGGCGCGCTCGGCGCCTTCCAACCTGCGCCGTTCTCGCGACCAGGACCGCGCGCCGGTTCCCGGTTTTTTCCTTGACATAATATTAACTTCAGTTAACTATTGACTCCAATGAACGACCAGGCCAAAGAGCAACTGGCGCACGAAGCCATCGAGAAGCTGCAGAAACTCACCGAGCTGTTTCAACATCGGCGCGCGCAGTTGGCCAAAACGGAAGGGCTGACGGAACAACAGTGGCGGGTACTAGAAGAGGTGTCTACCGAGCACTTTATCCCATCCATGTTTGCGCGCAACCGCGATAGCAGCCCGGCTGCGGTCTCAAAGATTATTCGCCAATTAGGGGAAAAGCGCCTGATAAGCGTCGCCATCAGCCCGGTCGACGGCCGCCAGCGTCGCTACGTTTTAACCGCCAAAGGAAAACGGATAATGAGAGAGATTCGGAATCGACGGCTACGGGCGATCGACGCGATTTGGATGGGACTTGATTTAAAAGAGCTGCAACAATTCAATCGCTTCGGATCTCGGCTGATCGCGTCGATCGAAAGCTTCCGTCAAAAGGAGCGATAGCTATCATGGGAAAGAATCTGTACGACAAGGTCTTTGAACGACACACGGTACGCGAGTTGGAATCCGGGCAATTCCAGGTGCTCGTCGGACTGCACTTGATCCACGAGGTCACATCGCCGCAAGCCTTTTCCATGCTCCGGCAATCAGGCCTCAAGTTGCTCTACCCCGAACGAACCTTCGCGACCTGCGACCATATCATACCGACGTTGGATCAGAGCCGGCCCTTCGCGGATTCCGTGGCCGAGCAGATGATCGCGGAGCTGGAAAAGAACTGCAAGGAATTCGCTATCACCTATTTTTCGCACACCGACGGCGAGCAGGGGGTGGTGCACGTGGTGGGGCCGGAAAAGGGATTGACCCAACCGGGTATGGTCATCTGTTGCGGCGATTCGCATACCGCGACCCACGGGGCGTTCGGCTCCATCGCGCTGGGAATCGGAACCTCGCAGGTACGCGACGTATTGGCTACCCAAACGCTGCCGATGTCGAAGCTCAAGGTCCGCCGTATTCTGGTCAACGGTCGGCTTAAGCCGGGGGTATTCGCCAAAGACGTCGCTCTTTATATTATCAACAAGCTCGGGGTCGAGGGCGGTGTCGGTTACGCCTACGAATACGCCGGCGATGTGTTCGACCGCTTTTCCATGGACGAACGGATGACCGTGTGCAACATGGCCATCGAAGGGGGAGCGCGCTGCGGTTATATCAATCCGGACGAAACCACCTATCAGTTCCTCAAGGGACGCCGCTATGCGCCTCGTGAGAATTTCTGGCAGCAAGCGATGGCGTATTGGGAATCGGTCAAATCCGACCCGGATGCGCAATATGCCGATCGCGTAACCTATCAAGCGGAACAGATCGAGCCCATGGTCACCTGGGGGATCAATCCGGGGCAATCGCTCGGAGTAAACGCTCGTCTTCCCGAGCTGACCGAGGTCCCCAAGAATCAGCGCCCTTTGGTTGAAGAAGCGCTGCGGTATATGAACTTCAAACCAGGAATGCCGATCAAAGGCCAGAAGATAGACGTCGCTTTTATCGGATCGTGCACCAACGGAAGGTATTCGGATTTCGAGCTCGTGGCGAATCTGCTGCAAAGGGGTCAATACAAGGTGGCGCCGGGAGTGCGCGCGCTCGCCGTGCCCGGCTCGCAGCTCGTGCACAGGCAATTGATCGAGCGCGGCCTGGACCGGGTGTTTAGCGAAGCGGGCTTCGAGCTGCGCAACGCGGGCTGCTCGATGTGCCTCGCGATGAATCCCGACAAGCTTCAGGGGCGCGAGCTGTGCGCGTCATCCTCAAACCGCAACTTCAAAGGACGGCAAGGGTCGCCGGAAGGTCGCACCTTGTTGATGTCGCCGGTAATGGTGGCGGCCTCCGCGATCGCGGGCGAGGTGGCGGATGCGAGAGAGGTATTTGATCTGAATACGTGATATCGTCCTAATGAAATCGATCAAGGAGTGACGCAATGTCGGATTTAAAGCGAGAGCGAATTAGCGCTAAAGCAGTAACGGTCGGTGGCTCGGACATCGACACCGATCGGATAATTCCCGCGCGTTATCTCAAGTGTGTTACCTTTGAGGGCTTGGGAGAGCACGCGTTCGAGGACGATCGGTCTCAACTCAAACAAAGCGGGGCGCTGCACCCGTTTGATATCCACGAGTTCGCCCAGGCCCAAATCCTATTTGTATGCAAAAATTTTGGTTGCGGTTCGTCGCGGGAACACGCGCCTCAGGCGTTGATGCGGTGGAACAAAGGCATTCGAGCGATTGTTGGAGTCTCGTTCGCGGAAATATTTTTCGGCAACTGCTTAACCCTGGGGATCCCGTGCGTTACCGCCGATGAACAAAGCATTAAAGAGCTTGCGTGCGCAAACCGCGCCGATCCGGATCTCGAGTTTTGTGTCGACCTCAAACAAATGAAAGTGTTTTTCGCGGCCCGAGAGGTCGCGATATCAATGCCGGAAAGCGCCCGCGAAGCGCTCATCACCGGTCGTTGGGATCCCACGGTTGAGCTTCTTAAAAGCAAGGATCACATCGCGGCTAGCGCCGCGCGACTGCCCTATTTCCGAGGGTGGTCGAGCGCAACGTAACAGCTTTTGCTCGCCGAAAACAGGCGCGACCCGATGTCGATGTTACGCAACCGTTTGATATTGCTCTCGATACTGTTTTGGACCTATCTAGCGATTACCAGCGTGCTGCTGTCGGTGCTCGGATGGGTGCTTTTTCTACTCACGGCGCCGTTTGATAGAAGGCGCCGAGTCATGCATCTTTTCACCAGCCTCTGGGCGTTTCATTATGTCTGGTTAATGCCTATTTGGCGGGTTTCGATCGAAGGACGAGAGCGAATACCAAATCACATTAGCTACGTCATGGTATCCAATCACCAATCGCTTCTCGATATTCTCGTTTTATTCGGCCTATTCAAGAATTTCAAATGGGTATCCAAAAGCGAGATCTTTCGCATACCGTTTGTGGGATGGAACATGCTGCTATGCGACTATGTCTCGCTGTCGCGCGGGCGTAAAGCTGGTATGTTGCGTATGATGCGAGACTGCCGGCGCCATATCGAGCGTGGATCCTCGGTCTTAATCTTTCCGGAAGGTACGCGTTCAGAAGACGGAGAGCTTCGGCGCTTCCGCGATGGGGCCTTTATTTTAGCTAGAAGCACCGGGGTCGACATCATTCCGATCGCGATCGACGGCACAAGCGATGCTCTGCCGAAGCACGGCCTATTATTCAAACGCTCAAGCGCGCAAAAAATCCGCGTCAAGGTCCTCGAACCGATCCGCTCCGATGTCGCGGATATTGAAAGACTAACCCAAAATGTTCACGCGATGATCAAAACCGAGGTTGCCGCATTCCGCTCGAAAGACGCATCATAGTTCGATTAATAGCGATTCGAATAATAACCGTGCTCTTTCGCGCGATCTAAGGGCTCGATGGTGACCGATTTCGATTTCGTACCGTTACTCTTTACCTTAACGTTGCAAAAAACGTCGAGCGGACACGCGAAAAAAGCGATGAAATAAGGGCGCGCGGAACCTTTTTTGGACCGCAGCTCAGTGCACCCTAAGTGAGGTTCAAAAAAAGCGAGCACGCTCTTAGTTCGCGCTATTTTTCGCGAGCGAAGCGCTTCACGCCGACGGATTTTTTGCAACTTTAAGGTTTACCTAACTATCTACCGCCTCGAGCACTACGGCCGGTATTGCCGCGGCCGAACAGCCCGCCGCCGTTGTTGCCGAACAGCCCGCCGCCATTGTTGCCGAACAGCCCGCCGCCGTTGTCGCCGAACAGCCCGCCGCCGTCGTTGCCGAACAGCCCGCCGCCGTCGTTGCCGAACAGCCCGCCGCCGTCGTTGCCGAACAGCCCGCCTCGGTCGCTATTGCCGAAAAACCCACCGTCGTCGTTGCCGAACAGCCCGCCTCGGTCGCTATTGC